>CAYVOE010000091.1:0-13725 GCA_964452795.1 uncultured Nitrospiraceae bacterium | reverse complement strand
GGGCCAGGGCCGGCAAGAGGATCGCCGCCAGGATGCCGATAATGGCGATGACGACCAATAACTCGATCAGCGTAAACCCGTTGCGTTTCGTGTTAGTCCCCATGATACTACCCTCTCACTGGAAATATGACTGGTTTCTACTCTAGTTACCCACCAATCCGATCACATACCGCGGGCCAAATTCCCCAACGCGACCGGATCCACGAACACGTCCCAAGATCACTGTCCTTCGCCCTGCTGCAGCCGGCGCATGTGGGCGTCCCGCATGGCCTGATCGGCTTCGAGCAGCGGCGCCAGCCGCATCTGCTCTTCCTCCGTCTGGGGCGCGCCGAGATCCACCTCGACCTCCTTGCTGCTGCAACCCGCCGTGGCTCCCGAGCCGATCAGGGCGACCGCGGCCAGAACACGAATCAACCGTTTCATGGTCCCCGGACTCCCCGTCAACCCTGACCGCCGCTGAAGGTCAAGTAGATGGCCATCATCCAGCCCAGCTTGTTGGCATCGTTCTCCACCTTCACCGGGAACTTCTCGTTGAGCTTTATGAACTCGACGTGGCCGTCCATGTAGAGGACGTTGCTGCCGCCCGGCACATGATTGAAGTAGGTCACGGTGTTGCCCATCGGCCAGGTGAGATTTTCCTGGTTTGCGGGGGCCCAAGCGTCGAACATGGTCACGATGGTTGATTGGGCCTGAGCGCCGGCGGCGGGATTGTTGATGTCGGTGATGAAGAACCGCTCGATCCCCTCCTTCAGAGGCTGATACGTCGATGGAAGGGCCGTACCGTCGTCATCCAGGTAGGCCCCGCGCAGGAGCGAAGAGATGGGATTCTGCGTCAGGGTCGCATAGTATCCGATGCCGAACCAACTGTCCGGGCATCCCACTGCGGTGGTGTCCGCCTTGTAAACAACCTCGAGGTTCGGGTCGTTGTACCCCGCCTGCCGAACGGCATAGACCATGTCGGTCCATTGGGCCGGGGTGCGGACCGCGTACGGCACATAGAGGTACGACACCGGGAACGAAAGAATGCTGTGGAGGCACATGGTCTTCGCCCGGGCCAGGGCCGGAGGCGCGGGATACTGAGCCACCCGGTCCACCTGGCCGAAGAGGTCGTCATCGAAACCGGGCATGGCCGTCCAGGCGAATCCGGTCCAACTGGCGCGGGAATCGGACGGGCACAACATGATCTTGGGGTCCGTCCAGTACTCGGGGTAGAGCCCGGAGCTGTCAATCCCCTGCCATTCGGGCCAGGCGTCGGCCTTATAACGCGCTCCCGTGGGAAAGCGTCCCTTGTTCTCGCCCGAGTACATCTTGCAGATGATTCCCCACTGCTTGAGATTGTTCTGACAGGAGGCGCGATTGGCCGCTTCGCGCGCCCTCGCCAGGGCCGGCAACAGAATCGCCGCCAGAATTCCGATGATGGCAATAACGACCAGCAGCTCAATCAGGGTAAAGCCTTTGTCTCTCTTGATGCGCAGATCTTCCAACGTACCTCTCCCCATTAATGCCGCTATGACTCCACAAACATCCTCTATCTCACAGCGGATCGATTTCTCGAACTCCGCCGAATAACCTCCGTCACGGGTCCGACCGGGTGAACGGCCTCTACGGCCGAGACTCGGTGGCGTCCGCAGGCTCCCCCGCCCCCCCGGGGGCTTGAACCGGACCGCCAGAACCGGACGGCGGCTCGGGTCGATTGCGATAGGCGTCAATCAGTTGCCGCTGGCTTTCCAACATGGGCGACATGCGCTGCAGGTCCGCCTCGCTCGGCGCCGAAGGCGTTTCGATCTCCACCTGCTTCTCGCCGCAAGCCAGCCCGAATCCGATGAGCAGCCCTACTGCGATTCCGTATCTCACGATGCCCATAACAGGCTCCCGTGGATCCTGTGGCGTGACAGGATCGAATCTCGCTCCGGCCCGCATCCGATTGCCCGGGCCTTCCCGGCCATCACCGTTCGCGTCTCCTCACCGGCCCGTTTCCTCGGGATCAGCGAAGCCGCCGCGGAGGGCGAGAGCGGTGGACCGGAGCACCGCTCCCGTCCCTCCAGCGCGACTCTGCGACTTATCCCATACCGCCCGCCACCGTCAGGTACAAGGGCGCCCAGTATGCGCCGATGGTGGGGTCGGTAATGATGCGAACCGGATACTTGCTGTTCAGTTTGACGAATTCGACGTGGCCGTCCATGTACAGGACGTTGCAACCGCCGGGAATGTGGTTGAAGTACACGGCGGTATTGTCGGCCGGCCAGGCCTGCACCGGATCGGCGGCGACGGCCCATGCGTCGAACATGGTCACGACCTGGCTTTGGGCCTTGGCGCCCGCCGCCGGGTTGTTGATGTCGGTGACGAAGAAACGCTCGATCCCTTCTTTCGTGGGATGGTACTGGGCGGGCGTCGGCGAGCCGTCGTCGTCCATCAGCCCGAAGATGGTCCGGAAGGACGACTCAAGCGGCTTCATCGTGTTGTTTTCGAAGTAGCCCGCGCCGTACCAGCTCGCAGGGCAACCCACTTCCGTGGTGGCATCCCGATAGTATACGGTGGTCAGCCCGCCGCCGTTCGCGATGGCGTTGGATTTCCACTGATCGCCCCACTGGCTCATGGTGCTGGTGGCATAGGCGACATAAAGGTAAGAGATCGGAAAAGAGAGGATGCTGTGGAGGCAGTGGGTCTTGGCGGCCTTTTGCTCGGGCGTTACCGCCGGGAAGTTGGCCACGCGCTGGATCTGGGCTACCACGTCGTCATCGAGGTCCGGCATGGCCGTCCAGTACGCGCCCGTCCAGTCTGAACGGGGATCCGACGGGCAGAGCATGATGTTGGGGTCGGTCCAGTACTCGGGATAGAGGACCGAGCTGTCAATCCCCTCCCAGGTCAGCCAGGCGTCGGCCTTGTAACGCGACCCCGGCGGGAACTGACCCTTGTTTTCCGCGGCGTGCATCTTGCAGATGACGCCCCATTGTTTGAGGTTGTTCTGGCAGGAAGCGCGGTTGGCGGCTTCCCGGGCCCGCGCCAGGGCCGGAAGCAGGATGGCCGCCAGGATGCCGATGATGGCGATGACCACCAGCAATTCGATGAGGGTAAAGCCCCTCTGGTGTAGCTTTGCCATAGTTCCGCTCCTCATTGCGTCTATCACTTGGGATGATCGTAATGAACGGCGCCGCTGTAGCGAATCGAGGAGTTACCGGGCGCGTCCTGCGCCCTTGGACTATCACCTCCCTCCGGGAGCGTCGGGCCGGATCTATGGATATTAAGTGGCCCATTGGCGTTTCGAAGTGGAGTCGTGAAGATACGGCATCGATGGAAACGTTCGAGATTCCTTGCATCCGGCATTCGCCCACGCATACGGTGCCCGGACATAGGCAAAACGGGGGGGTCCGTGCGCGCGTTCCGGACGATTCTTCAATTGCCACGGGCTGTCGCCCTTGACCGAATTGCCTCGGTCGTGTAATCTTATAGAGCAACGATGGAGTCATTATGAAGAACACGTCGCTCGATGTCAAGACCATTGGGGCTCGAATCCGCCAGTTGCGCGAGGCCTCGGGCTACTCGTTGCGACAGCTCTCCTCCCGCTCCGGGATCGCCTTGAGTTTCCTTTCCAAAATCGAGACGGGAAAGGCCTCGCCGACCATCATGACGCTGCAGCGGGTGCTCGAGGCGCTGAACGTGGAAGTCGGAGAGTTCTTCCGCGAAGAGGAGGCCGAGGCTTCGGCGGACAGCATCGTGTTTGCGCGGGAGGACATGAAGGCGCTCGAGGAAGAGGATCGCACGTGGATCTTCGCCTTTCCCAGCCATCCTTCCGTGGAGGTCGAGCTCACCTACGAGGAATACCAGCCCCATACCCGCATCGAGGAAGTTGAACACCATCCCATGGACGTGTGCGGGCTGGTGTTGGACGGCGAGCTCACCATCGAGATACCGGAGCGCGGCACCTACGTGGCGCGCCGAAACGACGCCTTCTACCTTAAGGCGGGTACGCCGCACATATCGCGCAACAAGAGCGACGCGGTCCTTCGAATGGTCGTGGCCAAGCCGACCCGATGGGCCCGAGCGGGGGTGGTGCCGCAGAGCCTTCGCCCGGCGCGTCGCGTGGCCGCTCCCGCGAAGCAATAGAGCGCCGGCCGCATGCCGGCATTAGATCGTAAATCCTGTTTCGGGGGCGGTGTTTTCCTGCTTTGCCCTTAATCAAATCAATTGCTGACGACCTTTAGCGGATGGAGGAGGAAGCATGGGTGGAGGTGTGAACCTTCGGGTGGTCCTTGCGGCGGTGTGTCTTTTCGCCGCGCCGGATTCGGTTGCTCAAACGGTGCGCGTGGGCGACGATCAAGTGGAACTCGTTCTGGAGCTCGGGCCGGAGGGGCCGCGCGAAACGGGCGTGCGGGTGAACGGGGCGCTCATCGGCATCGAGGGGGCGCCCTGGCACGCGGTGGTCGACGGCGGCGAGCGAACGCCGAAACAGGCCGCTATTGCGGGCGGCGGCGACGGCTCGGCGCTTCGGGATCGCGTGGAGATGGCCGGCACGTCCGACGGCCTTGAATGGCGACTCGTGTACGAGGTCACGGGACCGGGGCGGATCAGCAAGTCGCTAACGCTCAACCCCCAACAGGACGTCCTCCTCGAGCGGATCAGCCTGTGGAATGCCTCGAGCGAGACGGCGCCCCGGGTGGCGTCCACGTCGCTCCAGGACATCGCCGCTTTCTACCGCTTTGGTGAAAACGGCCTCTTCGTGTCCCTCGACTTCCCCTATTCGCGCATATCCACGGAAGACGGCGCCGCCCGCGTGTCCTATCCTCCCTTTGCCCGGTTGAAGGCCGGAGAAGCCTACGCCACCCATTCGCTGACCCTCGGCGCCGTCGAGCTCACCGGCACGGCGCGGTACGAACACGACGACGGCGAAGTGGCCGCCATGGACGCCTACGTCCAGGAACGGTACGAACCGCGGTTTCAGCGGCCCATGTATATCTACTGCGGCATCATCAACCGCTACACCCAGGTGACGCCCCGGGGCGTGTGGTACACGTATAAAGACCACCCGACGCTGACGTTCCGGCCCGACATCATCAAGCGGGAAATGGAGCTCATGACCCGGCTGGGCATGGAGTATTACCAGATGTTTCCGGGTCCCTTCGACTGGGTGCCCGGCGATCCCGACCCCGCGGTGGTCCAGGACGTCACCGATTTCGCCCGGTCCCTGGGCGTACGGCCGGGGACCTATTCCACCACCAGCGGCCTGTTCTGCTTCCACTACAACGACCACCAGAACACCATCGACCGGCCCGAGTGGTATATGCGCGACGAGCAGGGGAACGTCGTGGGGATCTTCTGCCTCGGCGCTGCGGACTACGTCGACTATCACCTCGAGGTGTTGACGGAGGCCTGCCGTAAATACGGCTTCGAGCTCAATTGCTGCGACTTTCTCGACATTCGCCCCTGTTTCGACACGAACCACGGACATCCGACGGGCGCGGACAGCGTGTACCATCAGGTGCTCGGCCTCGTCCGCATGCTGGACGGCATTAATGAAGTGTCGCCGCAGATGATGACCTGGTCCAACGCGGGCAACTGGGCGGAGTTCCTTCCGAAGCTTGCCTGGTGGAACCAGAACCTCTATCTCACGGACCCCTTCATCCACACGCCGTGGCAGGGGCTCAACCAGACGCGGCTCCTCGACGATGCCCGTCGCGAGCAGATGGTCAGCCTCCACCACACGCGCTTCATCCCATACCGATTCCTCACCAATTTCCAGTATTTGCTGCACCAGAACTCCATCGTGCCCGACATCCGGCGCTACGAGTTCGGCGCCCTGTCGACCCTGGCCGTGGCGCCCAACCTCGGCCTCGGCGAACTGCGGCCCTGGTTCGAAGACCTTTCCCCAACGAATCAGGAGCGGGTCACGTCTTTCTACACCCGGTGGACGGATCTGCTGAACGAGAACTACGACCTTTTCGTGAAGACCTATGAAGCGGGCGAGCGTCCCGGCCTCGGCGGGGTCGAGATCTACGGCCATGCCAAGGGCGACCGCGGCTACATCTTCGTCGTCAACCCCAACTACTGGCACCAGGCGGTGGAAGTGCCCCTCGACGAGCGGCTGGGCTTCTCCGGAGAAGGCCGCTGTGAAGTCGTCGAGATCTACCCCCTCGAGCGGTTGCGCCTGACGCCGGAGGGCACCACCATTGCCCTGGGTTCGGTCCTTCCCGTGGTGGCCCGGGCCCAGGAGGTGCTCGTGTTGGAGATCCGGCCCGCCTCCCCCGTGACGGAGCCCACCCTTTACGGCCTGCCCGGAACGGTCGAGAAGACCTCGGAGGGACTGCAGGTCAAGACCCGGGGCCCGCAAGGCACCACGGCGCGTTTCGCCGTGGCCCTGCCCTCGGGAGCGGAGCCCGTGGTCTCCGCCTCGGTGCGCAAGGACGTGCCGAAGCAGCCGGAACGCGACTTCCACGACACGGCGCTGGAGGTACTGGGCCGCGACGACGCCGGCGCCCTGTTCGAGGTGACCTTCCGGCGGACCCCGGCGCCCACGGAGCTGCGCGACTGGCGCGTCCTCCCCGGGGCCCTCGACGCGGGGCAAGAGGCCCAGTGGATTAACGGGCTGCCCGAGGGCGAGGATGTACGCCTGCCTCTCTTTGAGGAAGTCGCCGACCTCGACGTGCCTTCGCCCGTCTGGGGAACCACGCTGTCCGAACATGGGTTCGGCCCTCTGGCGGCGTTCTGCGGCGGCTACATCGAGAACGCGTTCCAGGAAGAGCAGGAGACCTGGATCGAGATCGAGACCGGCGCCGAGTCGTCCTTGCCGTCGGTCGAGTTGGCGGGCGAGGCTCCGGAGTTCCTGCGGCGTCCCCTTCCGGAGGCGGCCCGGAGCGCCGAGTCGGGATGGTGGCTCTCGACGTCCTTCCACCTGCCGTTTATGTACGGGATCGTGTCCCAGCCGCACCGGGACGAGCACACGCTCCTCGTGCTGCCCTTCGCGAATCCAGAGAAGGTCAAGAGCATCCGGGCGTGGATCAACGGCGCGCCCCTCGAGGTCGAGCAGTACCGCTATCCGCGCAACCCCGGACTCCTCTGCCATTGGGCGGACCTGGTGGGGAGCGCGGCCCGCGGCGGCGACAACACGCTGGTTCTGCACATCGAGTTCCAGGAGTAGACGACTTAACGGATCTGAGGCGGTCCCGGGCCTGAACGGTTCCGGGACCGCCTCTTCTCTTGTTTCAGCGCCCCACAACATCCTCCCTTCTGCCGGCCCGAGTTCCCGGAAATCGAATTAACGGCGGCGTCCGCGCTACAATGCCGCCCCATGTCAGAAATGAAGGATAAGCTCCGGGCGCTCCTCGCCAACCGAGGGGTCATGACCGGCACCCAGTGGCAGGCCCGCGTCGAGGAGATACGTCAACGGCGCGAGGCGGGCGACTTCGAGGTGCACCGCGTGATCCCGGGAGAGCTCTGCGGCGAGGACGACCGGGCCTTTTTCCGGGTGTGCCAGGATTTTCCGAGGGACCACCTCCACGGCTCCGTCGCACTGGGCGACGTCCTGGACGCCGTGCCCCAGCACATCGCGTTGTCCGCGTGCGACGACGACCTCGCCGACTTCGACCCCCGCCGCGCGGCCTTCGTGGATATCGAAACGGCCGGCCTGGCGGGGGGCACGGGCACCGTGGCCTTTCTCATCGGTGTGGGGTACTTCGACGAGGACGTCTTCCGCCTCGAGCAGTGTTTCATGCGGGATTACGACGACGAGGAGCCTCTCCTCGAGTACCTGGGCCCGCTCCTCGGCCGGTTCGACTCGGTGGTCACGTACAACGGCAAGTCCTTCGACGTGCCCCTGCTGCGGTCGCGGTTCATCACGAACCGTACCCCCTTCCGGCTGGACTGCGCGCTCCATTTCGATCTGCTCCACGCGTCGCGGCGGTTCTGGAAGACGCGGATCAAGGACTGCAGCCTGGGGAACGTGGAACGGACCATCCTCGATGTTCGCCGCCACGGCGACGTGCCGAGCTGGGAGGTGCCCCAGCGCTGGTTCGAATACCTGCGCACGCGCGACGCCCGGCCCCTCGAAGGGGTCTTCTACCACCACCGCACCGACATCCTGTCCCTGGTGAGCCTGACGGCATGGCTGTCGCGCTGCCTCCAGGTACCGGACGGAGATGGGTTCGAGCACGTGGAAGACCGCCTGTCCCTGGTGCGCCTGCACCACCGGCAGAAACGGTACGAGGACGTGGTGCGCCACGGACGTCGGCTGCTTGAATCCGAGGCCGAGGGATTCCTTCGCCGGGAGTGCATTGAGCTGGTGGCCGAGGCCCATCGCCGCCTGGGCGACTTCTCGCAGATGGAAGAAACGTGGTTGCAGATGCTGCGGGAATTCCCCAAGGACCTCAAGGCGCGGCTCGAACTCGCCAAGCACCACGAGCATCGCACGCGAAACCTGGTGGAGGCCCGCCGGATCTGCGTCGAAACCCTCGAAATCCTGGATGCGCGGGAGACCCTGGGCCGCGACCTGGGGTTCGCCGACATCGGCCGCGCCGACTTCCAGCGACGGCTGGAACGGATCGAGCGCCGGCTGGCCAAGTCCGGGCTCCTCGGGGAAGAGGCGTAGCGCCCGGATCCGCCGCCGCGCTACGGTCCGGAAGGGGGCCGATTGCTGCCGGCGCCGCGGTCGATGAGGGACTCGACGAGCCGGACGAACAGGGCCTGAAGCTCCGCCTCGGACATCCACCGGCGGTCCGTGGCCACGGTGGGACGCCGCACCTCCGTCATCCCCGGCACTTTCATGGGCGACTGACGGCGACGGCTGGCCTTCTCGATGACCGACACGGCCGCGATGCGCCCCTCCGCCATGCTGTCGACGATGTCTTTGGGTCCTCCCGCGCACCCCGCCACATAGACGCCCGGCCGCGTGGTGCCGATGAGCGTGCCGAGGGTCTCCTCGACGCGGACGAATCCCTCGTGGGAGAGCTCGATGCCCAGCACCTTCGCCAGATCGGGCAGGCCCGCCGGCGGCAGGACTTCGGGCACGAGCACTACCATATCGTAGGGCTCGGTGAGGATCTGGTGGTTGTCCGTGTCCTCGTACCGCACGGCGATGCGGCCGTCGTCGCCGGGCGCGGCCGTCTCGAGATGACCCCGGATCAGCCGGGCCCCGTCGCCGACGGCCTGGTGCCAGAAATCGAAGAATCCCTTGCCGTAGGCCCGTTGATCCTGGTAGAGGACCGACACCTCGGGCAGGTCCTGGGCCAGGAGCCGGGCCACCTGCTTGGCGGTGTAATTCCACGAGAACCCCGAGCTGTGAAGCATGCCGTGGCGCTTCCGCGACCCGATGCCCAGGATGAAGAGCACGGATTGAGGAGTCTCCTCGTCGGAAGGGCGCTGGATGAAGCCGCCCCAGGGACCGGCCGGCGAAAGGATGTGCTCGAGCTCCAGGGCGGTGACGATGTCGGGATGGGTGCCGTAGCCGTACTCGGGCAGCGTGGGGGGATCGACCAGGTCGTAGCCCGTCGCCACGATGACGGATCGGACCTCGCGCGTCAGGGTCCGCTCCAGGGGTTCGTCGAATCGGATGGCCCGGGCGTCGCAGACGCTGACGCATCGCTGGCAAGGCAGGTAGTTGGGCGGATCGTTGAGGCAATGGTCGATGTCGATGAGGTAGCTTCCGGGCACGGCGTCGCGCAGGGGCTGGTAGATGGCTTTCCGATAGGTCAGGCCCGCCTGGTGCTCGTTTGGAAGGACCACGGGACACACCGACCGGCACTGGCCGCAGCGCTCGCACTCCGGCGTGACGAACCGGGCCTTCTGGCGAATGGTGGCGAGAAAGCGCCCCGGTTCGCCCGACAACCCCGTTACTTCGGCCAGGGTGAGGATCTCGACGTTCGGGTGACTTGCCAGTTCTTCGGGGGTGGGCTTCCCCCCCGCCGTCGCCGGCTCGACGTCCATCATGGCGTCGCCCCGGGCCGCGGCCAAAGGTCCGCCGAGGGCGGGTCCCCGTTCGACGACGATGACCCGACGGCCCGCCACGGCGAGGTGGAGCGCCGCCTGCATCCCTGCGATGCCGCCCCCGACGACGAGGACGGCGGTGGACATGCCCGTGGTGACGGGAGCGGCGCCGTCGGGTTCGGCGCCCGCGGTGGGATCGATAAAGCTCACGGCCGCCCCTCCTCTTCGGCGCGTTCGTAGCCCGCGGCCAAGGCGCGCAGGTTCAGATCGAGCAGGTTCGGCTTCAACGTGGTCCGCAGGGCCTCCTCGACCGATGCGCGCCCCACCACCCGGGTCTTGCCCACGAGATACCCCAGGGCGATGACGTTCATGACGATCTTTCGGCCCAGTTCCTCCGCCATCCGCGTGGCGGCGATGGCGTGGTAATCCCGCTCCTCCGGTTCGACCCTCACGAGATCGCCCTCGAGGATGAGGATGCCTCCGGGCCGAAGCCCGGGACGGTACCGCACGTAGGCCTCCTGGAAAAGGCACATCAGGATGTCCGGCTGAGTGACGAGGGGATAGTCCACCGGGGCGTCGGAGATGATGACGTCCGCGCTCGAGGCGCCTCCGCGGGCCTCGGGCCCATAGGACTGCATGAACACGGCTTCCTTCCCGTCGTAGAGGCTGGCGGCCTTGCCCAGGAGCATGCCCGCCAGCACGATCCCCTGGCCGCCGTACCCGGCGATGCGCACCTGGGTGAGTCCGGCGTCGAGCGAGACGCCCGCCTTCGTTTCGCAGCTATTCGTCATGGCCAACGGCCTCCCGCGTCCAGCTCAGGGGCGCCCACTCGGCTCCGCTCCGCGGCGGACGCACGGGCCCCACCAGGACGGGCCGGAAGGGCTCGCGGTCCACGTCCACGAAGTTGCCCACCACGATGGGACCGTCGTCGTCGGTGGGGTCGATTCCGACGTCGGCGAGGCTGGCGTTGTGGTCGATCCGGCTGCGGCGACGGTAGGCCCGCATCTCCTCGATGCCCTCGCCCCGGTTGTTGGGCCGGCCGAAACCGGTGGGACACGGCGAGATCACCTCGATGAAGGCGAATCCTTTCTTCTGCATGGCCCGCTTCATGGCCTCCTTGAGCTGGCGCACGTGGAGCACCGTCCACCGGGCCACGAAGGAGGCGCCCACGGCATGGGCCAGGTGGGGCAGGTTGAAGGGCCGGTCCCAGCAGCCGAAGACGGTGGTCGAGCTCAGGGCGCCCGTGGGCGTGGTGGGGCCCGCCTGGCCGCCGGTCATGCCGTAGTTGAAGTTGTTGATGCAAATCACGTTGATGTCGATGTTCCGGCGGGCGGCGTGGATGAAGTGATTGCCGCCGATGCCGGTAAGGTCGCCGTCGCCGCTGATCACGGTTACTTCGAGTTCCGGGTTCTGCACCGCCAGCCCCGTGGCGAAGGGGATGGCTCGGCCGTGGGTGGTGTGGTACGAATCGAGGTTCATGTATCCCGCGGCGCGGCCGCTGCACCCGATGCCCGATACGCAGACGTGGCGCCGCCGCTCGATGCCCGACTCCGCCAGGGCCTCGGCGTAGCAGTGGATCGTGGGTCCGATGCCGCAGCCCGGACACAGGATGTGGGGCAGGCGGTCGGCCCGCAGGGCCGGGTCGATGGGATGAGATGAGACGACCCGCTCGACACAAGTGGGCTCTTGGGTCATGTCAGGATGGCCTCCAGGATCGCCTGGGGCGGGATCATGGCCCCTCCGGCGTGGTTGATGCGGTCCACCGGCAGCGACGTGAGGCGCTCGACTTCCCGCCGCATCTGGCCCAGGTTGATCTCCGGCACGATGAACCGGCGCACGCACCCCTTCGCCAGCCAGCGGCGGAACCGCGCCTCCGGGAAGGGCCACAGGGTGACGGGCCGCAGCAGGCCCGCCTTGACCCCGCGTTGCCGCGCCAGGGCCACCGCGCGCCGCGCCGACCGGCTCGTGCAGCCGAAGGCCACCACCACCGTCTCGGCGTCGTCCATGAAGCACTCCTCGTAGAGGACGATGTCGGCGGCGTTGCGCCGCACCTTGTCGACCAGCCGGTTCACCAGCCGGTCGTGGGCCGCGGCGGTCAGGTTGGGATACCCCCGTTCGTCGTGGGTCAGACCGGTGAAATGGACGTTGTAGCCCTCGCCCGCGTAGGCCATGGGCGGCACCAGGTCCGTGTCCGCCCGATAGGGCAGGAATCGGCTCTCGTCGTCCGGCGGACCCACGGGCCGCTTGCGTTCCGCCCGCGGGATCTCGTCGGCGGGCGGAATGGTCACGCGCTCGGTCATGTGGCCGAGGACCTCGTCCATCATCACGAACACGGGCAGGCGGTAGGTGTCGGCCGTGTTGAAGGCGCGGACCGTGAGATCGAAGGCTTCCTGGGGCGAGGCGGGGGAATAGGCCACGACGCCGTAGTCGCCGTGGGAGCCCCACCGGGCCTGGAGCACGTCGGACTGACCCACCAGGGTGGGCAGGCCCGTCGAAGGCGACCCGCGCATCACGTCCACCACCACCACAGGCACTTCCATCATGGCCGCCAGCCCGATGTTTTCCATCATCAGGCTGAATCCCGGGCCCGAGGTGGCCGTCAGGGCCCGGGCCCCGGCGCACGACGCGCCGATGATCGCCGCCATGCTGGCCAGCTCGTCTTCCATCTGAACGAACTTGCCGCCCACCCGGGGCAGGCGGTGGGCCAGGCGCTCGGCGATGTCGGTCGACGGCGTGATGGGATAGCCGGCGAAGAACTCGAGTCCCGCCGCCAGAGCCCCTTCCGCGCAGGCATGGTCGCCCAGCATGAAGTGGCTGCCTTCGAGGACCCGGGGCGCCGTTTCCGGCCCCGAGCGAGATCTAACCGTCGCAGCCATGGGCGCCCTCCTCCCCGTCCGTCACCTCTTCGGTATAGATCGCCATTTCCGGGCAGACCAGGTTGCAGAATTGGCAGTGGATGCATTCGGCGCCCCGGCCGTCCGCCACCACGGCGTAGTGGTAGCCCTTGGCGTTGATGCCTTCCGACTCCTCGAGCACCTGGTGGGGACAGAATTCGATGCAGTAGCCGCAGCCTTTGCAGCGCCCGGGGATGATGTAGACCTGACCCCGGACGACCCGGGCCGAATCGAGGTCGACGGGGCGCCGTCCTCCCGGCGGTTGCGCGTTCAAAGGAACCCCTCCTTGATTGCCACGGCACCCTCGGGCGGGCGAATACGAAGAGACCGGAATCGAAGCGAATTCGATGCCGCGTACCCCGAATGACGCGCCCGTCACGGGCCGATTCCCCCATTCCGGGCCGGCGTCCGTCGTCCCCAAGACGCCAGCCGCCCCTGTCACGGGCCTGATTGACCTTCAAACCGCCGCTGCCGCAGGTCCCTTCCCGATCAGCGGCACGGTGGAATTGTATCGCTTTGCCGGGGGCTTGCCATCCGCGAAAACTACTCGCTTCCGTCGCGAAGCTACGGGAAAACCCGTAGCACGGGGCTCGGTAAAATCCCGGCGGCACGATCCGGTGTCAAATTGCTGGACATGGGCATGGCGATTGTGGTATTCAGTAGCGGCTGACGCCAACGGCGGGACCTGCGGGTTGGAATAGACAAGCTCCTCTCCGCGTTTCTTCTCCGGTTCGGCGTTCCCAGCGCCAATATGCCGGTGTAGCTCAGTTGGTTAGAGCAGCGGAATCATAATCCGCGTGTCCGGGGTTCGAGTCCCTGCACCGGCATCTTTTCTTTTTTGCGGGAGCTCCAGCCGTGGCCACCGAAGCGCAAGGCTTCCTCGACGCCGTCCGGGCCGCCCTTCACCGTTATCGCATGA
>CAYVOE010000090.1:12196-13782 GCA_964452795.1 uncultured Nitrospiraceae bacterium | reverse complement strand
CCGTGAAGGACAGGTAGAGGTTGAAGCGCGGGACGAGATCGGGGGCGAGGTACTCGGAGTCGTTTCGGGCGAGCTTGGCCAGCGTCACGGGCGTGTCGATGTCGTAGAACGCCGTAACGCCCCGGGTGGTGTCGGTGACCCATCGTCCGACACGCACGCCTTCGGGAACGTAGGATCCCACGACGACGAGGTCGGCGTCGCGCGCGTCGCGGTCGAACCGGTCGCGCAGCTCCTCGATGGAGTCGTACAACTCGGTGCGGCCGTAGGGCGGATGGGGCAGGTCGCGGTGGGCGGCGTACCACGGCTTGTCGCGCTCGAGGAACAGGACGTCGTGTCCGCGGGCGGCGAGGGCGCGCACGAGGCCGCGGTAGTTGGTGGCGTGGCCGTTGCCCCACGACGACGTAATGGACAGGCCCGCGAACACGATCCGGAGCGGGCCGCTCACGAGCGCGCCTCCTCGCGCGCCGCCCCCCGAGCCGACAGAAGCCCTTCGACCTCGCGGGCGCGGTGGGCATAAGTATGCTCGGCGAGGACGCGTCGAAGGGCCGCGGCGCCGATGGATTGAGCCCGGTCATCGTCGAGGTCCGCCAGGAGTTCCGCCACTTCGGCGCCGTCGTGCGCCACCAGCACCTCCCGTTCGGGTTCGAGAAACTGCTCGACGCCTTCCCAGGCATCCGTGATGAGGCAGGCGCCCGCTCCCGCCGCTTCAAACACGCGGGTTGCCGGAGAGTAGCCGTAGCGGGCCATGCTTTCGCGGCTGACGTTGAGCACGGCCCGGGGGGTGACGTTGAACGCGTTGTGATCGCGGGTGTAGACATGACCCGCATAGGCGACGTTGGTCCCACGGGGCTTGTCGTCCCAGCCGTTTCCGCCCAGGACGAAGGTGTCGTGGGGGCGCAGCCCGGCGGGGCGAAAGAAGAACTCGTCGACGCGCGCTTCGCGGTCGGGCAGGCGGTTGCCCAAGAAGCCCAGGGTGCCGGCGAACCGCGGGTCGGGCGCGACGGGGTGATGGGTGTGCGGGTCGAGGGCGTTGTAGATCGGGACGCAGCGCCGCGCGCCCCGGGCCGTGTAGGCCCGCACCACCGGGTTGCCGCCGCCGTAGGTGAATACCGCGTCGTATTCGGGAACGCAGGCCGCGAAGGGATCGTCGGGGTTGTCTCGCAGGCGATCGAGGGTGGCCGGGGCGTCCACGTCCCAAAACCCGATCCACCGGCCCGGGCGGCGCATCCGAAGGACCTCGTGTTCGAGGAGATCGTCGAAGACGCCGACGCCGCTGGCCTTGACCACCACATCGGCGTCGGCGGCGTCCTCCAGGGATCGGTATACGCCGTCCTCGTGGGCGGGATACACGACCACCCGGGCCCACTCGGGGTCGGGCATGTCGCGATGTTGCTGGCGCTCGAAGGCGTCGGGCTCGTAAAAGGTGGTTCGGTATCCGAGTTCGTGAAGGGCCCGGATCAGGCCGCGGTAGTACGTGGCCGCGCCGTTCCAGTAAGCCGACACCAGACTCGATCCGAAGAAGGCGATGCGCAGGGACTCATCCATCGGCGGAAACCTCCCGTACGGCGGGCAGCGCCGTCGGCTCG
>CAYVOE010000090.1:0-12186 GCA_964452795.1 uncultured Nitrospiraceae bacterium | reverse complement strand
CTGTTCCCGACAGTTTGCGAGCAGTTCGTCCACGCGGTGCATGCTGGTGTGGGGGGTGCGCAGGGTTTCGTGGCCGTGGGCCGCCTGTTCCCGAGCCATATTGCGGTCGTTGAGCAGGGCCCGGAGCTGCCTTTTCATTTCGCGGCCGGTGCGCGCGACCCGGAAATCGCGGCCGGCGCGGAAGAGCCCGTCCACGTCTTCCCACGGCGCCGAGATGAGTGGTATGCCACAGGCCAGGGCCTCGAAGGGCCGAATGGTCGGGATGCCGCTCAGGGCGGCGGCGTAGGGCCGCCGCGGCACGTGGATCGTCGCCTTGAACCGGGAGAACACCTTCGGCACCTCGTAGTTGGGCAGCCAGCCGGCATAGCGGATGCCGGCCCTTTCGAGGGCGGCCCGGCCCTCTTCCGGATAGCGCACGCCGTGGGCCACCGCTTTAAGGCGCAGGCAGCGAACGGGCTCAAGGAGAAACTCGTGGAGTTCGGCGGTGCGCTCCTCGTCGCCCCAGTTGCCGATCCACACCAGATCGTCGTCGCGGCGCACTCCGTTGAGCGGGCGGAACACGCGCGTGTCGGCGGCTTCGTGCCAGGTCCAGGCCCGCTGCGTCCAGCCCATGTCGAGATAGATCTCGCGGATGACGCTGCCGAAGGCGAGCACGCCGTCGTAGTGGGAGAGGTCGTAGGCCTCCATCTCGCTCCGTGCGGTCAGGGATCGGTGGTGGGTGTCGTGGAACAGGAGTCGATAGGAACGGGTGCGGGCCCGGTGCCGGCCGATGCGTTTGACCAGCCTGGGGTCGTTCCACTCGTGGACGATGACCAGGTCGACCCCGTCGAGGGCGGCGTCCAGATCGAATCCGCGCAGGGGATACCGGGTGCTCTCGAGGTTCGGATAGGCCAGGCGAAAGCGTCGGATCGGCAGGTCGCCGTGTTCCGCCAGGAGGTTCTGAAGACTCCAGCCCGATTGAGGCTCGAACACCCGGACGTCGTGGCCGCGGGCGACGAGTTCGCCGGCGATCCCGCGCAGAAAGTGGGCGTTTCCGTGATTCCAGTCGGAAACCAGGGAGTGGTAGAACATTGCGATACGCATGTCGCTCCAATCTTCGTCGCATAGACGTTGCGTGCCGGGGCACAGGTCACCCCCCTGCTCGAACCGCCGATGCCCATACGAACCGAAAAGCGGTGCGGTGCGCAGACCGGCGGAAGATCATCTTCCGGCCGTCGGCGCCGGTGAGTACGACGACATGCTCTCGTAAAGAGACATGTATTCCTGGGCCATTCGTGTGGGCGTGTAGCGCCGGGCGCGCCGCCGGGCCCGTTGAGCAAGGTCATGCCGGCGGGAGGCGTCTGTCATAAGTTCGTAAAGGGCCGCGCGGAGGCGGGACGGGTCGTTGGGCGGCACAAACAGGGCGGCGTCGCCCCACACTTCCCGCAGCGAAGGAATGTCGCCGAGCACCAGTGCGCAGCCGGACAAGGCCGCCTCGAGCACGGAAAGGCCGAAGGGTTCGTACCGCGCCGGCAAGGCGTACAGGGCCGCCCGACCCAGGCAATCCGCCAGTTCCTCTGGCGCCAGACAACCCAGGCACTCGACATGCCGCGGTTTGAAAGCGCGGCCGTCGGCGTCGCGCACCTCTCCCGCCACCCGCACGGGCCACGGGAGGTCGTCGGCAACCCGGTCCAGGGCGAGGACATTCTTGGCCTCGTCCCACAAACGTCCCGCCGCCAGCACGAAGGGTTCTTTCCGGCGGGGGCGGAACCCGTCCGGCCGCCGGCCGTTGTAGATCACCCGGCCGCGACCCAGGGGCCCGTAATGGCGTTCGACGGCAGCCCGCATCGCCGCCGTAGGGGCGACCACGGCCGCCGCCGCGCGAATCCCGCGGGACACGGCTTCGCGGTAGGTCCGCCACGACTCGGGCGCAGGCTCGCCTTTGACCGCCTCCCACCAGGAGAGCACGCAGGAGTGAGCCACCACGAGGCAGGGCGCGCGCCACAAGAGGGCGCCGTGAGCGTACCCGTTGAGGTGAATGCGGTTCGGCGCGAGTCGCGCTTCGAGCTCGAGAAGCCAGTCGCCCGAGGCGGCCACGTCGTCCCAGGGGTCGTCCATCCATTCGAGCTTGAACCGGCTCTCGTGGATTTCGACGTTGGGTACCTGCGCGGCGGCGAGGGCCTGGGCGGGGCTCAGCGGCCGTCCCAGGGTGGCCAAGTGCACCCCGACGCCTCGGGAAGCCAGGGCGCGGGCGAGGTCCAGGGCATAGGTCCATACGCCTCCCACGGTATCGGCGGTCATGAGGATTCGCATATGGTGGACCTTTCCCTGGCGGATGAACCGGAACCGTTGCGATGCGGGGGGCCTATTGGGCCGTCGGGAGCGCGTCTTCCGATTCGACGACGCGGACAAGGGCTTTCATGAAACCGTCGGGACGGTCGCGGGCGGCCTCGAGGGCTTCACCGAGACGTTCGAGCGGATAGCGGTGGGTATAAAGCGGCGCCGGATCGATGTCGCCGCGCTCGACGGCCTGCACGGCATCGCGGATGCCGTCGACGTAGATCCGGGGATCCCGTTCGTGGGCATTCACCACGTCCAGTCCTCTCCAATTCCACAGTTGCATATTAACCTGGCGGAGCCCGTCCTGGTGGTAGCCGGCCACGATCAACCGTCCCCGTTCACAGGTAAGTTCACCGGCCCGATCGAGGGGCTCCTGCTTGCCCACGGCCTCGATCACCCGGTCGCACAGCCGACCGTCGGTGAGTTCCTTTACCCGTTCGACGATTTCTCCGGAATCGTCAAGGGTCAGGGCGTGGGCGGCGCCCATGGCCCGTGCGACGGCGAGGGAATAGGGGCGGCGCGACAGGGCGATGACGCGGGCGCCGGCGCGGGACGCGAGCCGCACGAGCAACGCGCCCAGAAAGCCGACGCCGACGACGGCGACCGTGTGTCCCGCCCCGATGCCGCTGCGTCGGAAGACGTTGAAGGCGCATCCCAGGGGCTCTCCCGGCAAGGGATTTGCCGCGAGTACGTCGGGCAAGGGAACCACGTGCTCCGCGGGTGCCGTGTCGTATTCGGCATAGGCGTGATTCGACAGCATGGCCACGCGGCGGCCCGGTGCGACCGAGGAAACGCCGTCGCCCACCGCATCAACCACGCCCCAGCCTTCATGGCCAAGCTGGCCGGGGGCGAAGGGGTAGGAGAACCAGGGGCGGCCTTCCCACGGGGGCAGGTTCGACGCGCATACGCCGCAGCCTTCGATGCGGACACGCACTTCGCCCGGGCCCGGCGCGGGGACGGGCGCTTCCCGAAGCTCGATGCGGCCGGGTTCCGTCAGCGTGGCAGCCATCATGAGACTCATCGCCGGGCTCCCGCGCTTTTCGCGGCCCGTTTGGGCTCGCCCGATGGCGCCGCCGGGTAGCGCAGGGCGGCGCGACGAAGCCGGGCCAATCCTTCGCGCACGTCGGTCTGATGCGGTTCGTCGGAGGTGGCCGACCGGTCGCCCGACAGGATGCGAAGCACCTCGGTGCCGGACAGCGCCGATGCGGCGCCCCCGGTCACGGCGTGTGTGCCGCCCGCGAGGGTATCCATACGAGACCGGGCCTTGTCGAGCTCCCGCACCGCCTCTTCCACCGCAAGGAGCGGGTACAGGGCGTGCCGGCCCGAAGGTTTCGGAGACGGTTCGCCCCGGGCCAGGGCGAGGGCCAGATCGCCCGGCCATCCCGCCGGACGGCCGCTGACCTCCACGCCATACACGTCGCCCAGGCGCAGCACCGCGGCTCGGAATCCGTGCCGTCGCGCGGCGTTGTGCACCCACGCCTCGGCGGTGAGCCGGGCGCAGTCGTCGGTTTCACAGGACGCGAAAACGTCGTCTTCCGCGGCGTCGGTTGCGACGGCCGAAACGAAGAGGATGTCGGGAACTCTCTCCCGTCGTGCGGCTTCCAGGAGCACGTTGAGGGTGCCTCGACAGACCACGTCGAACTCAAGTTCCAGGTCCGCCGGACCCGCGTGCTCCGCCGGCGCGACCAGATGATATACCGTCTCGACGGACTCGAGGGCCTCTCGGAGGGCAAACCGGTTCCGAACGTCGGCCACAACGATGCGGACGTGCCCGGGATAGCGGTCGCGGAGCCATTCCGCGTTGTCCTCCGCCCCGGGACGGTCGAAGCTGTCGAAGATCACCACGGGGCGCCCGGTCGAGGCGATCCGATCCGCCAGCCGCGCGCCGATGAAGCCGGCGCCGCCCGTAATCAAAGTGATAGGATGGGTACCGACGTGAATCCCGGGGTGCAGGCCGAGGCGGGCCACGCGGCGGACGTTCTCGATGCCGCCGTCGGCCCAGGCGCGGCACAGGAGCTTGCGGGAGCCGTCGGCGCGTGCCAATCCGAAATGGTATTCCCGTTCGTCGGAATGGAACCCGTCGACGGTGGGATGGTTTGGGTCAAGGTCCCGGGCCGAGTACCAGTAGAGCCGCTCGACCGGGGCTTCCGCAGCCCTCAGGAATTCCAGGACTTGCCGGTGCTCCTCGTGGCGCCACGTGGAAAATCCGACCTCGGTTATCCAGATCGAAGTGGCGGAACGGCAGGCCTCCAGGACGTCGCGCACCTTGTGGACATTGGCCGGCCATCCTTCCCAGGTTCTCTCCCAAATGCCCGGGAAACCGTGAATGCCCACGGCGTCGATGTACCCCATTACGCCGCGGTCAAACATCAGCCGCAGCCAGTGGGGATCGGTCGGACTCATGCCGCCGAGGACGGTTTTCTTGCCGCGGGCGCGGGCCCAGTACGCCGCGCCGCCGATCATCTGGCAGAACACGCGCCACTCCGGGTCGAGGGTCCAGTCCCATTCGCTGACGTTGTTCGGCTCGTTCCACAGCTCGACCCATTCGAAGTGGCGGCCGTAGCGCGTGATGACGTCGTCGAGAAAGTCGGCGTAATCCCGAGGGTTCCGCGGCGGCGCCGAGGCCTTGGGCGTCACGCCCAGCGACGGCGGCGTATAGAGGAAACAGGGCAGGACCTCGACTTCTTTCGCCAGGCGCGGCAGGAGCCAGGAATACCACTCGACGCCGTACGACGTATACCAGTCGGCCCAGGATACGCCCGTGCGCAGACGGGTTATCCCCAGAGTGCGAAGGTCGGCCAGAACCTCTTCGACTCGGTCGCGTTCGCCCGACCAGAACCACTGCAGCACGCCCAGCTCGGGGCCGCGGGTCATGCGGTCAGCCCCCGCGCGGTCAGTTCCGCGCTCGCTTCGTCGAGGCGATCCACGGCGATCTGGCCCTCGAGCCACCCCGCGAGTTCGACCAGGCCCGCCTCGAGGTCGACCGCCGGCTCGAAACCGAGAAGGGTGCGGGCGCAGCCGATATCGGCGAAGCAGTGGCGGATGTCGCCGGCGCGGTACTTGCCGGTAATCTCCGGGGCGAGGCGATCTTTGCCGAGGGCATGGGCCATACGTTCCGCCACCTCCCGCACCGTATAGCGCCGGCCGCTTCCGATGTTGAAGACGCGGCCCGGGGCGTTGGGCGATTCAAAGGCGAGGCGGCACGCCCGGGCGATGTCGCGGACGCTGACGAAATCCCGCTGCTGAAGGCCGTCTTCGAAGATCAGCGGCGGCTTGTCGTTGAGGTAACGGGCGGCGAAGATGGCCAGGACGCCCGTGTAGGGGTTTGACAGGGCCTGGCGCGTGCCATACACATTGAAGAACCGCAGGGCCACGGCGGGAATCCCGTAGGCTCGTCCCGTGATGAGACACAGCCGCTCCTGATCGTACTTGCCCAGGGCGTACACCGACGACAACGACGGGGTCTTGGTCTCGGGCGTGGGCACGGGCTCCAATCGTTCGCCCCGGGCGTCGTACAATTCCCAATCGCCTGCCCGCAACCGCGCCACGTCCCGTTCGCCGCCGGCGTGCAGGGCGCCGTCGGGCCCGCGATACAGGCCTTCGCCGTAGATGCTCATGCTGGACGCTACGACCAGGCGATTCACCGGTTGCTCGAGGATCGCCTCGAGCAGCACCGCGGTGCCCACGTTGTTGGCGTCGGTGTAGGACCGAATCTCATACATGCTCTGGCCCACGCCGACCCGCGCAGCGAAGTGATACACCCCGTCGATGCCTTCGAGGGCTTTGTCGACGGCGGAACGGTCGCGGACGTCGCCAATCTGCAGCTCAACTTCGGGATTCAGGTAATCGGGTGGACGGCCGTTCGGCCCGTGTACCTGGGGGACCAGGCAATCCAGGATGCGCACACGGTATCCGTGTTCGATGAGTTCATCGGCAAGGTGGGACCCGATAAAACCGGCGCCGCCGGTGATGAGAATGGACTTGGCCATGGGGCGTTCTCCGGTTGGGGCTGGAAGCGCCAACGGCGGCGACATGGGGGCAAACGGGGCGATCGCGCGTCGGCGGCAGTCAAACGTTCGAGCGATAACCGAGGGGCCGCAGGAGTGTCGCGAGAAAAAGGGAGTACGGAGGCCTCGCTTGGCACCGGGGAGAATTACGACCACTGGGGCGGTTGCGGTGGTGCGGGGTCGTCCAATGACAACGATCATTATAACCGAGCTGAGGGAGCATCTGCAACAGGAACTTCTGCGTTCCCGATTTTACATCCTTCCCTTGGAGAAGTATTCCAAGCGGGGGCGAGCGAACCGGATCGGACGGTCTCTGCGGGTTTCCCGACCACGAGATCGTTTATGATATAGTACTGGGATCCCAGGGGGGAGGCCCGGGTTCGTGGTTGCGACGGGAGGTTATGGAGACGATGGAGAGTGCATTTCGTCGAGTGAAGCCGCGGTTTGTCCCGCCGTTGGACGAAGGATTCCGACCGGCGGTGTTGGCCAATCGGGCTTTTCGGCAGGAAGTGGAGGAATCGGGCGGGGGCGTGCCGCTGGTGCTGGGCCTCGAACGGGCCGACGGTTCGGTGTCGCGCTTCGAGACGCGCGTGTTTCCGGAAGGACATCCCCGGGCCCAGGCCAACCTGCGCTATGCCGAGCGCCTGCTCAAATTCCTGCTCTGGCAGCGCGGCGGCTGGAAAGTCTACGTGGGCGGACCCGAGAGCATCGGCCGATTCATCGCCGATGAATACGCCGCGAACGGCCCGCGCAGCTTCGACTACCGGTTCATGGGCGAAGACGTTTACGAGAAGACGTTCACGGTGGTCCCCTGCCGGGCGGAAGATGTGCCGGCGGAGCGCGAATCCACCCAACCCCTGGGCCGGCACCTCGAGGGGTGCCGCATCGGGTTCGACCTCGGCGCGTCGGATCGAAAAGTGTCGGCCGTCGTCGACGGCGAGGCCGTCTATAGCGAGGAAGTGGTCTGGGAGCCGCGCAAGCACTCCGACCCGTCGTACCACTACAACGAGGTGGTGACGGCGTTGCGGACGGCGGCATCCAAGATGCCCCGGGTCGACGCCATCGGCGGGAGCGCCGCGGGGGTCTACATCAACAACCGCGTCCGGGTGGCCTCCCTGTTCCGGGCCGTGGACCGGGAACGGTTCCACGAGGTGGCGGACATGTTCCTGCGCATCCGCGACGAGTTCGGCGTACCGCTCGAGCTGGTCAACGACGGCGAGGTCACGGCCCTGGCGGGATCCATGTCGCTCGAGGACAACGCCGTGCTGGGCGTGGCCCTCGGCTCGAGCGAGGCCGGCGGATACGTCACTCCGGACGGAAACATCACGGGCTGGCTCAACGAGCTGGCCTTCGCCCCCGTGGACTACAACCCCGACGCGCCCGTGGACGAGTGGTCGGGCGACCGCGGCGTGGGCGCCCTGTATTTCTCTCAGCAGTGCGTGTTCCGCCTGGCGCCCCGGGCCGGCATCGAGCTGCCCACCGGCGTCACCGACGCCGAACGGCTCAAGTCGGTGCAGGAGAAGCTCGAGGCGGGCCACGAAGGCGCCGTCAACATCTGGCGGAGCATGGGCTATTACATGGGCTACGGCATCGCCCACTACGCCGACTTCTACGAGCTCCGGCACGTGCTGATCCTCGGACGGTGCACCTCGGGCCGCGGCGGCGACCTCATCGTCGCGGGGGCCCACGAGGTCCTCGAGGCCGAGTTCCCGGAACTGGCCGCCAAGGTCAAGGTCCAGTTGCCCGACGAGAAGGCCCGGCGGGTGGGGCAGTCCATCGCCGCCGCCAGCCTGCCCAAGTTCTAGTGTTCGGTAGCCATTCGTCACTGATTTGTTATCCGTAATCGGAAGTGGGTGAGGGGCGGGGCCGCGGCGCCGCCCTTCGCCCATCGCCAATCGCGAAGGACGCAAGAGATGAAGTTCCACCTGGATTCGTCGGAGGTGTTTGTGCCGGACGGGCAACCCGTCGCGGAGGCCCTGACCCGCACCACCCACATGGCCATCGGAGCCCACCAGGACGACCTCGAGATCATGGCCGCCTCGGCGATGATCGAGTGTTTTCAGCGCGACGACAAATGGTTCACCGGCGTGGTGGTGACCAACGGCGCCGGGTCGCCCCGCGACGATCTGTACAAGGACTATACGGACGAGCAGATGCGGACGGTCCGCCGCAAGGAGCAGAAGAAGGCGGCCGTGGTGGGCGAGTTCGCGGCCCAGGTGCTGCTCGACTATCCAAGCGGGGCCATCAAGGACTCGAACGACAAGCGGCCGGTGGAGGATCTGGCGGCCCTGTTGCGGGCGTCCCGGCCCGAGGTGGTGTTCGTTCACAACCTCGCCGACAAGCACGACACCCACATCGGCGTCACGCTCAAGGCCATCGAGGCCATGCGCAGCCTCTCCGAGGCCGAGCGGCCCCGTCGCGTCTACGGCGGAGAGGTGTGGCGCGACCTCGACTGGATGACCGATGCCGACAAGGTGGTGCTCGATACGTCGGCCCACGAGAACCTGCAGGCGGCACTGCTCGGCGTGTTCGACTCGCAGATCTGCGGCGGGAAACGCTACGACCTCGCCACCCTGGCTCGACGCCGCGCCAACGCCACCTACTTTGCTTCCCACGGCACCGATCAGACCACGGGCCAGAACTTCGCCATGGACCTCACGCCCCTGATCCACGACGCATCCCTGGATCCGCGGGCCTACGTGAAGGAGTTCATCGAGCGCTTCAGCCGGGAAGTCCTCGACCGCATCGAGAAGTTCATGTAGCTTCGGGGCCGGGCCGAATCGGCCGCGCCGCGCCCGGAGCGCTCGCTCGGAAGGAGATCGTCCACCGAAGCGGAGCCGCTGCCGCCTGACATCGGGTGGCCGGCCGCGATGTTCGTGGACGACTCCTTACCGAGCTCTTGGCATCAGGAGACAAAGGCGACCTATGTTCAGGCGCATCCCGAGGTTTCTTGCCCACGCCGCCGCGCTGGCCTTCGCGTTCCTCGCGGTCTCCTGCGGCGAAGCCGGTCCCGGTGCGCCCGCCCCGCGCAGCGGCATCATCTCCATGGGCCCTCAGATCACCGAGACCATTTTCGCCCTCGGCGAGGGTGACCGCGTCATCGCCGTCACCGACTTCTGCGACTACCCGCCCGAGGTGAAGGAACTGCCGAAGATCGGCGGATATATGAACACCGACTTCGAGCGGATCACACTGCTCCGTCCGGAGCTCGTTATCATCTCCGGAAAGCACCTCGAGATGACGGAGTTCGCCGAGAAATCCGGCATTCCCCACGTGAACGTGTACATGGACAGCCTCGACACCATCGACGCGGGCATCGCCGCCATCGGCGAGGCCCTGGGAGTTGATGAGCAGGCGACGGCCCTGCGCGAACGGGTGAAACAGGATTTCGACGCCGTCCGGGCCTCCGTGGCGGGCAAGCCCCGGCCCAAGGTGCTGATCATCTCGGGGCGGGAGAGCCACAGCCTCAACACGCTGGCCACCGTGGGCGGCGGGTCTTTCGTGTCGGAGCTCGTCGATCTGGCGGGCGGCGACAACATCTACGAAGACGCCGGGCGGCCCTACCTCGAGGCCTCGAAGGAAACCGTCGTATTGGAAGCGCCCGACGTGATCCTCGAATTTCACGCCGGCGAGGACCTCACCGAAGAGGAAAAGCGGGCCTACATCGCCGACTGGTCCCAGATGCCCTCGCTGCCCGCCGTGCAGAACGGGCGCATTTACCTCATCACGGAATCCCACGCCCTGCGGCCCGGTCCGCGGTTGCCCGAGATCGCCCGCCGGATCGCCGAGTACCTGCACCCCTCCGGCGCCGGCGAACCATGACGCGTCGGCTTCGCGCAGAGGACCTGGCCTTCGCCTACGAATCGGGGAGGGACGTGTTCGCCGGCATCACCCTCGCCATCGAGGGCGGACAGCTCGTCGGCATCGTGGGCCCCAACGGCGCCGGCAAGAGCACCTTGCTTCGCGTGCTCAGCGGACTGCTCCGGCCCCGGTCCGGGCGCGTGTTCCTCGACGATCGGCCCCTGTCGGACCTCTCGAACATCGAGCGGGCCCGGACCATCGCCTTTCTGCCGCAGAACGTGCAGCCCGCTTTCTCCCTGACCTCCGCCGAGGTGGTCTGCCTGGGACGCTTCCCCCATCTCGGGGCCTTCGGCGGCTGGACTGCCCACGACCGGGAGATTGCCGACCGCTGCCTCCGGCAGACCGAGACCTGGGACCTGCGGGACCGTGATTTCATGACCCTGTCGGGCGGCGAACGCCAGCGCGTGGCGCTGGCGAGCGTCCTGGCCCAGGAGCCCGATTTGCTGCTCCTCGACGAGCCGACCTCCGCCCTCGACATCCACCACCAGATCGAGATTTTCGCCCTGCTTCAACGGCTCGCGCGGAAGGGCTACGGCATCGGCGTGGTCACACACGACCTCAACCTCGCCGGGCGTTTCTGCGACAGCCTCGCCCTCCTGGCGGGCGGGGTGGGGTTGCTGGCCGAGGGCGCGCCCGACGACGTGCTCACAGAGCCCCTCCTTTCCCGGGCCTATTCCGCCCGGATCCGCGTGGGGCGTCATCCCTTCACCGACACGCCGCTGGTCACGGCGGAAGCCCCCGGAGACGACGGGCCATGACCGTCATGCACGGACGCACCCGCGCGGCCCTGCTGGCCCTGCTTGTCGCCGCCAGCCTTTCCGTCATCGTCGCCAGCGTCGTCATCGGCGCCGAAACCCTCAGCCTCGCCCAGGCCTGGCGCGAATGGCGTGCGGGGCTCACCCCGGCCGAAGCGCCCACGCTCAGCGTGTTCGTGCAGCAGCGCCTGCCGCGCACCCTGGCCGCCCTCATCGCCGGCAGCGGACTCGCCCTGGCGGGTGCGGCGTTCCAGGCCCTCCTCCGCAACCCTCTTGCCACGCCCTACACCCTGGGCGTGGCCAGCGCCGGGGCCCTGGGCGCCTTCGTCGCCACCGTGCTGTCCAGCTTCGGCCTGCGCCTCACCTTCTGGGGTTTCCCCGGCATCGAGGTGTTCGCTTTCCTCTTTGCCCTGGCCGATGTGACCCTCATCTACTTTCTCGCCGCTCAGAAGGCCCGCGTATCGCCGTCGGTGCTGCTGCTGGCCGGGGTCACCCTCGGCATGCTGGCCAATGCCGGCATCATGCTGATGCAGCAACTCCTCGATCCCGAGCGGCTGGTCATCATGACCCGGTGGACCATGGGCCACGTCAACGTCCTGGGATACGACCCCGTAGCGGTGCTCTTCGCCGGCGTCACTCCCTGCGCCGTGGTGCTCCTGGCCCAGGCCGGGAAATTCGACCAACTGGGATTCGGTGAAGAGATGGCCGCGGGCCGCGGCGTCGACGTGCGCCGGCTCCAGGTCGTCACCTTCCTCGTGGGGTCGCTCCTCACCGCCGTCATCGTGTCCAAGGTGGGTCCCATCGGGTTCATCGGGCTCATCGTGCCCCACGCCGTCCGCTCCGTCACCGGCTCGCGCCACCGCATCCTCATGCCCATGAGCATGGTCGTCGGCGGCGCCTTCCTGTGCCTGTGCGACATCGTGGCCCGAAAGATCCTGCCCGGAGAGACCCCCGTCGGCGTCATCACCGCCCTCGTCGGCGGCCCCTTTTTCCTGTACCTCCTCCTGCGCCGCCGATTCACGGACTGGACGTAGGGGCCGGAGATGCCGAGGCGCGACACGCCCGGCCTGCCGTTGCGAGGAGCGATCCTTGAGCGACGAGGACTGCGCTCAACGGGGCCGTGAGCGAGGACAAAACCCGTCATTGCGAGGAGCGATCGCGTGTGCAAACGCTCACGAGAGGCGGCTGTACGTCGTATCCGCCCCTGCCGACTGTGGGCGCCCATATATAAGCGACGCGGCAAT
>CAYVOE010000089.1:0-13858 GCA_964452795.1 uncultured Nitrospiraceae bacterium | reverse complement strand
GAGGCCGCTATTGGAAAATCAGCGCGGGAGGAACTCGAGGGCCGTCTCGAAGACCCATTCCGGCGAAATGCCGGTCATGCAGCGGTGGTCGGTCCGGCAGACGGGCCGCTGACAGGGGCCGCAGTCCACGTCGATGCGCAGGACCCGCCCGCGCTCGTACGGTCCGTTCGAATAGGCCGGAGAGGTGGGGCCCATGATGCAGACCACGGGTACGCCGAAGGCGATGGCGACGTGGCGCGGGCCCGAGTCGTTGGAGATGAGCAGGTCGAGCTGCGACACGGCCGCCTTGAGGGAGGAGAGGGTCGGCCGGCCGCCGTCGACCTCGATGAGCGGGGTTCGGGCGGCGTCCATCACCGCCTGGCGCGTGTCCTCCTCCCCCGGACCCGTCAACACGACGCAGCGCGCCCCGGTCCGCTCCGCCAGCATGTCCGCCACTCGCGCATAGCGCTCGGCGGGCCAGCGTTTGCTGGGTCCGAAGGCGGCCCCCGGCGCCAGGCCCACGAGGGGACCCGGTCCGCCCAGTCGGGCCCGGATTCGCTCGACCTCTTCCGGGTCCGCCCGCAGCTCGAGGCCCCGGCCGTCGTCCTCACAGCCCAGGACCTTCACCAGGTCGAGGTATTCCCTGCCCATGTAAATGGGCGTGATGCGGCCGTTTTCGCGGTACGGCGCCGGCGCGTCCGTCAGCAACGCCGAACGTCCGCCCCGGGCGTAGCCCAGCCTCCGCCGCGCTCCGGTGAGCCGGGCCAGCAGGGCGGCTCGAAAGGAGTGGGGGAACACCACGGCCAGGTCGGCCGCATGGGGCGCGAGGACCTTGGCCGAGGCCATCATCAGCGCCAGCCCCGGCCGATTCGGAAGCGCCACGCGTCGCGCGATCCAGGGCAGCCCCTCGAGGAGCGCGCAGGCCGAGGCCTTGCCCGCCACCGTGAGTTCGGCGTCGGGGAAGCGGCGATGGAGGGCCCGCAGGGCCGGCGTGCACATCGCCACGTCGCCCACCCAGTTCGGCACCAGCGCCAGGATACGGCGGACCGCGTCAGCCATGATGTGCGCCGCCGTTGTCTCGCATGTCTACCCTCCACGTGTCCGGGATATACCGATGGGGTCGATGAGAACCTCCGCCCCCCGGCCGCATCGTACCCCTTTGATACGGCAGCCGTCCAATGTGGCTTGGGCGACAGGCGGGCCTTTTCTATGTGTTTGGCAGAACTCTGGGTTCGAGATGGCGGCGCAGGACCCATTCCTGGTCGGCCAACCGCTCGGAGCCGTGCTCGGGATCGCGGTAGGGCGGCAGGGTGACGATGCGCCCGTGGGTATAGAGGTAGATCGACCCGGCTTCGTCGGCGGGAAGGGCAGGCAGGGATCGGGTGAACAGCCCCTCTTCGGCTGCCTCGGGGGCGCGCGGGAAACCTTCGGCGTCGGCGCCGATGTAGACGTACCGCACGGTGCAGGGCCGCAAGCCCAGGAGCCGAATCCAGTCGGTCACGGATTCGACGTTTCGGCGCGCCGCTTCGGCCGTCTGCTCGCCCGTCAGGATCAGGCAGGGCGGGTCGGTCGACCGGACAATCTCCTGTTCGACTCCGGCCGAGCCGAAGCGGATGGCTCGCACCGGGCCCGATTCGAGTATGCCGCCGAACGTAGCGGGGGCTCGCGTGGCCGGGGCTTCGACTTCCTGCACAAGCCTCAGGCAGCCGCTCCGCGGGTCGAATACGGCCGTGCACTTCCGGTAGGCCGAGTCCCCCGGTACGGGCGCCGTGTAGATCCACTGCACTCCTCGGGCCCGGTTGCCGCGGCGCTCCCAGGGATACCCGATGCGGTCGCGCACCTCGTCTTCCCCCATCCCCGGCTTCAAATCGCGAAACGCGGCAAGGGAGAAATAGGGCGGCGCGGTGAAGTCGTGCTCGAAATGGGCCAGCAACACGTGGCGGGCGTGCTGTCCCGCCGGCAACCCCAGAAATATCAGCGCCGCCGCCGACGCCGCGGTCGCAACGGCCGCTGCGACGGCCCGCACCCCGAGGCCTCCTCCACTCGCCGGCGCCGCTCCTCGGGACGCTCTCTCTCCCGCTGACGATTCCCGTGGCGGCGCCTCGATCGACGGCACGTCGGCGTCGAATCGTTCGTACCAGTGCCCGGTCGACTTATTCATTGGTTTTCCCGCTCCTTTACGCACCGCATTCCCTGCGCCATCGCCCCTTCCAGAGAGCCCGGGCACTTCCGCGCGGAAAGACACGCGGACCCGGCGGCGCTACGGTGCTGCAGTCCCTTCGGCGGGAACCGTCCTCTCGGTGTGAAATCGGGATGGCGGCGCCCCTCGTCTCGCCCGGCGGCAGGTGCGCCGGCGAAGCCCTGGGTTCCCGCGTCGAAGGGGAATTCCCCTGTCCCCCTTCCGTTGACTCGTGACGTGTCGCCTGTTAGCGAAGTGGGGCGTTGCGCGCGAAAGATGCGCAACGGTCGTTCAAAATGCCCCTTCCGAATCTTTTCGACCGCAGCCTTGCCAGACTTCAGCGATTTTCGCGAGGATTGATGGATCCAGCCGCGCTCCGGCGGCCCCCCCTGTTCTTGCGGCGCGAACCCGGCTCCCCGCCGGGAAAGGATCGGCCGCTTCGGCCGGGATGGCGTCTCCCCACGCCTCCCCGTTGTGCCTTTTCCGTATATAGATTATTGTAGTAGACTGATTTTTGTCAAGGGCCGACCGAGCACCGAGGCCCGCCGAAACGCAGAACCGGGGGAGAGGACATGAGGCGAGAGGAGATGCCGGTGTCGTCCGCCATGCGCGAGATGCCGCCGGACGAGCGGCCCCGCGAGCGGTTGGCGCGGCTGGGGCCGGAGGTGTTGCGCGACGCGGAATTGCTGGCGGTGCTGTTCCGGACGGGCACCCGCGAGATGGGGGCGGTGGCCCTGGCCGATTCCCTTATTCGACGCTTTGGCACCTTGCGCGCCCTGGCCCGGGCCTCGCTCGAGGAGCTGCGGGCCGTCAAAGGTCTGGGCGCCGTAAAGGCCATCGAGATCAAGGCGGCCCTCGAGCTGGGCAAGCGGTTGGCCATGTACAAGGAAACGGACCGTCCTCGCATCCGGTCGTCGGAGGACGTGTCGAGCCTGCTGATGATTCCTTTCAAAGACTGCGAAGTCGAACAGTTCAAGTGCCTGCTGTTAAACACCAAGAACGAGGTGTTGCGCATCGTCGACGTGTCGAGCGGGGGACTCGACGCCACGCTGGCCCTGCCGCGGGACGTGTTCCGCCAGGCCGTGCGCGAGGGGGCTCCGGCGGTGATCGTGGCCCACAATCACCCCAGCGGCGACCCCGAACCCAGCCGCGACGACGTGGCCCTTACCCATCGGCTCAAGGAATCGGCTACAATCCTGGGAATTCGTCTGTTGGATCACGTGGTTTTCGGTGATGACCGATACGTCAGCTTCAAGGATCGCAACCTGCTGTGAGGAAACCGTTTAGCGCGGCCGCGGAGTCGGTGCCGTTCACCGCGCCCGCCTTCTCTCTGGGGCTATTGTTTGCCGTGGCCTTCGGCGTGGTCTGGCCCAGCGTCCTCGTGTGGCTCAGCGTGCCCTGCTTCGTCTTTGGCGCCTATTGCCTGTTTTTCTTCCGCGATCCCGCGCGGAAGGTGCCCGACGAGCCGGGCCAGGCGGTCGCCGCGGCCGACGGTCTCATCGTCGGTGTGGAAGACCTTGCCCAGACGCCCTATTACGACGGCCCCTGCAAGCGGATCTCCATCTTCCTGTCCCTGTTCGACGTTCACATCAACCGGGCGCCCATGGCCGGGGTGGTGCGGCGCCTCGAGTATCGCCGCGGCCGGTTCCGGGACGCCCGCCTTCCGGAGACCACGGACGTCAACGAGGCCAACACGATCTACCTGGACACGGAGTCCGGACCGATGACCGTCCGTCAGATCGCGGGTCTGGTGGCCCGCCGCATCGTGTGCCGTTGCGGGCCGGGAGACCGTCTGGCCACCGGAGAGCGGTTCGGTATGATAAAATTCGGTTCGCGAACGGAGATCTACTTGCCTCCGAACGCGCAGGTCCTGGTGCAAGTGGGAGAAAAAGTGAAAGCCGGAGAAACGCCGGTGGCCAAATTTACATGAGAAAACCAAGAAAACGGCGTCAGTTCAAGCGGCGGCCCGTAAACGTACTCGCCAGCGCGCTGACCACCTTCAGCCTCTACTGCGGAATCGCCAGCATCTTCTACTCCATCTCCGCCCTCCTGGCCGATTCCGATCTGTTCACCGAAGCTCCGGCCCTCCTCGCCAACTCCACGGAGATGCGGAAGTTCTCGGCGACCCTGATTTTCTTCGCTCTGGTCTTCGACATGCTCGACGGCACCGTGGCGAAGCTCACCCATTCCACATCCGAGTTCGGAAAGCAGCTCGACAGCCTGTGCGACCTGGTATCCTTCGGCGTGGCCCCCGGCGTGCTGATCTACACGGCCTTTCTTCAAGAGTCGCTGCAGCACGGCGCCGTCACCGCCCCCATCGGCTCGGTCCTGGCCATCATCTACGTGATCTGCGGAGCCCTGCGCCTGGCCCGATTCAACGTCTACCAGTCTTCGCGGCGGGACTACTTCACCGGGCTGCCCATCCCCGCCGCAGGCGTCACCATTGCGTCCTTCACCCTGTTCCGGGTGTATTTCGAGATGGAGCGCATGGCGCTTTGGATCCTCGGGCCCATGACCGTACTCCTGGCGTACCTCATGGTGAGCACCCTGCGGTATCCCAAGGACAAGATGAAGTCGCTGGTGCTGGCCCCCGGCAACGCGCTCCAGTACCTCGTCCTGTTCGCGCTGGGCATCGCCATCTTCGACTATTTCAGTGCCCAGTCGCCCGCCATCGTCCTCTTTCCCCTGAGCCTGGCCTACGTTCTCTACGGCGTCGGCGATTTCCTGTACGCGGTCATTCGCCGCCGCCCTCTTCATGAACCCGCTCCGGAAGAGGAGCAGCCTGTCGAGCGGTAACAGCCGGAACGGGTCTCCCCGTCCGAATCGCCGGGCCCGACCTCGGAAGAACCGCCGTTAGGCCTCGGCCCGCGTCCGTTTCGCCCGTCGCAGGACTTCGAGGACTGCGTTCAACGGACTCATGTGAGATGGTCCTCCCCGCGTAGGATCACGTGGGCTGCGCTCCACCCGCTCCTGCGCATGACACATCCCGTCATTGCGAGGAGCGGCCCTCCGTGGAAATCCATACGGGAGGAGGGGTTACAGCGGCTTGGCCTGTTCCGGCCGTGGGCGCCTCCGCAGAGCGACGCGGCAATCTTTACCTATGGTGTGCCTTCGGGTTTAGGTCAAAGGCTCAGGTGAGATTGCCGCGTCGCTCATGTATGGGTGTCCACCGGCGGCATGGGTCCGCTCATGGGTCAATCCGCCGTTTGCCTGTGCTCCAACAGGAGATCGCTCCTCGCAATGACGGGTGGGGGCAGGCTCACCGCCCCGTCCAGCGCAGTCCTCGCAGTCCTGCGGCGGGTGGGGTCATTGCGAAGGAGCGGGTTGAGCGCCGTCCTCGTCGTCTTACGACGGGGAGGGGCACCCTCACACCCCTGTCCAGCGCAGTCCCGGTGGTCTTACGCGGAGCGGGCTATCCCACATGAGCCGATCGAGCGTAGTCCTCGCAGTCCTGCGGCGGGTGGGGAGGAGGCCGATGCCGGAACGAGCGGGGCCTAGCGGCCGCAGCAGGCGGGTGCGGCGGGCGTGGTGGCGACGGCGGGGGAGGTGGCGAAGGTCTCTCCGCCGAGGAGGCGCAGGGCGTTGAAGATTACCAGCAGGGAGGCGCCCATGTCGGCGGCGATGGCCATCCACAGGGTGGCGAAGCCCATCAGCGCCAGGGCGATGAACACGGCCTTGACCCCGAGGGCGAAGAAGATGTTCTGCTTGATGATGCCCACGGTGCGCCGGGAATGACGGATCAGCCACGGCACCTTGCTCAAGTCGTCGGACATCAAAGCCACGTCGGCGGTCTCGATGGCGGCGTCGGACCCGGCCGCGCCCATGGCGATGGCGAGGCTCGAGGCGGTCATGGCGGGGGCGTCGTTGACGCCGTCGCCCACCATGGCGACGTGGGTCGCCTCGCGGCGCAGGGCCTCGACAGCCCTGACCTTGTCTTCCGGCAGCAGTTCCGAGTGGTACTCGTCGATTCCCGCCACGGCCGCAATGGCCCGGGCCGTGCCGTCGTTGTCGCCCGTCAGCATGACGACCCGTTCGATGCCGGCCTCCTTGAGGGCGCGGACGGTGCCGGCGGTCTCGGGGCGCAGCTCGTCGGCCACGCTGATGAGCCCGCACACGTGGTCGTCGTTGCCCACCATGACGATGGAGTGCCCGGCGTCCTCGAGGGCTTCGGCTTCGTCGTGCAGTTCGCAGGCATCGCCGCACCGCTCATGCAGCATGCGGTGGCTCCCGATCCAGAAGAGCCGGCCGTCGATCTCGGCCTCGGCCCCTTTGCCGGGGATATCGCGGAACCGGGTCGCCGGGTCGAACTGGACGTTCTCCTCTTCGGCCTTGCGCAGAACGGCCCGCGCCACGGGATGGTTGCTGTTGGCCTCGAGGGCGGCGGCCCGCCGGAGCAGGTCGCGCTCGCTGTGGCCGTTGAGGGGCATCACTTCCTGCACCACGGGCTGGCCGAAGGTCAGGGTGCCGGTCTTGTCGAGGGCGAGGGCGCGCAAGCGGGAGGGGGCCTCGAGGAAGGCGCCGCCCTTGATCAGCACGCCCGACCGCGCCGCCCGGGTCAGACCGGCCACGATGCTCACGGGCGTTGAAATCACCAGCGCGCAGGGGCACGCGATGACGAGGATCACCAGGGCCTGGTAGAACCACCCGCCCCAGTCGCCCGCGAACAGGGGCGGCACGACGGCGATGAGGAGCGCCAGCAGCATCATGGCGGGCGTGTAGTAGCGGGCGAAGGACTCGACCCACTGCTCACTGGGGGCGCGGCGCGACTGGGCCTCCTCGACCATGCGGATGATCCGGGCCAGGGTGGTGTCGTCGGCGGGCCGGGTCGCGCGGAACTCGAAGGCGCCCTCGTTGTTGATGGTGCCGGCGAAGACTTCATCGCCTTCCCCCTTGGGCACCGGTACGGACTCGCCCGTGATGGGCGCCTGGTTGATCGAGGTGGCCCCCTTGCTGATCACGCCGTCCAGCGGCACCTTCTCGCCCGGACGCACCAGCACCGTGACGCCCACGGGCACGTCCTCGACGGGCTTCTCCTCGATGTCGCCGTCGTGGGGGCAGATGTAGCGGGCGCGGGTGGGGGAGAGGTCCACAAGGGCGCCGATGGCCCGCCGGGCCCGTCCCACGCTCCAGGATTCGAGGAGCAGGGCCAGGGCGAACAGGAAGGTCACGCTGGCGGCTTCGAACCATTCGTTGATGGCCACGGCGCCGATGACGGCCACCGTCATGAGGAGGTTCATGTCGGGGCGAAGGCTCCGCAGGGCGTACCAGGCCTTGGGAAAGATGTACCAGCCCCCCGAGACGATGGCCGCGCCGTAGAACAAGAGGGTGGGCAGCGGAAAGGTCAATACGTCGTCGTGTCCGCCCGCGAAGGCATCAGCCCAGCCGTGGCTCGCCGCGTCGTAGAGGAATCCCGCCAGAAGAAAGAGTCCGCTGGCGCCGCACAGGATCGAGCGGCCGTGGCGCTGCCAGGGCGTTTCGGTGTCGGGGCCCCGGCGCGCCTCCTCCCAGGGGATGGCTTCCAGGCCGGTGGCGCGCACGGCACGGAGGATCTCCTCCTCGGCCGCGCCGTTCTTCGGGCGCACCGTCATCTTGCCGTTCAACAGGTCGAAGGCAAGCCGGTCTTCGCCTCCCACGAGGGGACCGACCGCGCGCTTGAGGACCGCCACCTCTTCGGCGCAGTCCATGCCGCGGATTTTATAAGACGTTTCGTTCATCTCCATACAATACCGCCTATAGCGAGAGAACGCTCGAGCGCGCCCTGTTCTTCCGGTGCCCGGGCGCACGCCGTAAGTCGTGAAACGGCAGGGCCTTCCCGTGCCGAAGACGGGGCGACGCGCCGGGGATCGCCGCCATCGCCGCGCCTCGAACGCGTCCCGCCTTTTCTGTTACAATAAACGGATTCCGAAAGGCGGCAAAGTGGGGCTTACTGAAGAACAACGACTGCGTTACGACCGCAACATTCGCATTCCCGGATTCGGCGAGGAAGGACAGAAAAAGCTGCTTCGTTCGCGGGTCCTGGTGGTGGGGCTGGGGGGCCTGGGAAGCCCGGTGGGGTTGTACCTGGCGGCGGCGGGCGTCGGCACGCTGGGACTGCTGGATTTTGACGTCGTGGAGCCGAGCAACCTGCAGCGGCAGGTGCTCCATACGCCGCTCCGACTGGGGCGCGGGAAGGCCGAGTCCGCATGCGAGACGCTGGCGCCCTTGAACCGCGACGTGCGGCTCCGCGTCCACGCCCTTCGGTTGACGGAGGAGACGGGCGAGGAGCTCTTCGGCGAATACGACGCCGTGGTCGAATGCAGCGACAATTTCCCCACGAAATTCCTATTGAACGACCTGTGTTTACGGTTTATGAAACCCTTTGCCACGGCCGGCATTCTTGCCTTGTCCGGGCAGGGGATGTTTGTGGTGCCGGGCCGGACGCCGTGCCTGCGCTGCGCCGTGCCGGAAGTGCCCGAAGGGGTGCCGACGACGGCGGAATTGGGCGTGCTGGGGGCGGTTCCGGGCGTGCTGGGCAGCCTCGAGGCCCTCGAGCTCATCCGGTACCTGGTGGGACTGTGGCGTCCTCTGCCGGACGGGCGGGGACGGCTCCACAGCGTGGACGGCGACAGCATGCGCCTGATCACCTTACGGATTCCGCGGCGGCCCGGGTGCCGCTGCGCGTCCCTCGGGAGTAACCTATGACTCCGGATCCTCTCATTATCGCCGGGCGCCGCTTCGAATCGCGGCTCATGATCGGCACGGGCAAGTTTCCCTCGAACGAGGCCTTGCGCCGGGCCGTGGACGCCTCCGGCTCCCAGATCGTCACCGTGGCCCTGCGCCGCGTTGACCTCCATTCCTCTCACGACGACGACATGCTGTCGGTGCTCGATCCCCAGCGCCACCTGATCTTGCCCAACACATCCGGGGCCCGCTCGGCCGAGGAAGCGCTTCGCCTGGCGAAGCTGGCCCGCGCCGCCGGGCTCGAACCGTGGGTGAAGCTCGAGCTGACGCCCGAGCCGCGCCACCTCTTGCCCGACCCCATCGAGACCCTGCGCGCCGCCGAGATGCTGGTCAAGGAGGGTTTCGTGGTGCTGCCCTACATCCAGGCCGACCCCATCCTGGCCAAGCGCCTCGAGGAAGCGGGTACGGCCACGGTCATGCCCCTGGGCGCGCCCATCGGCACCAACCGGGGCGTGCGCACCCGCGACCTCATTCAGATCATTATCGAACAGTCCAACGTGCCGGTGGTGGTCGACGCGGGCCTGGGCGCCCCGTCCCATGCCGCCGAGGCCATGGAACTGGGCGCCGACGCCGTGCTGGTGAACACCGCCCTGGCCGACGCCGCGGACCACGCGGCCATGGCCCGGGCCTTTGCCATGGCCACCGAGGCGGGGCGAATGGCCTACCGGGCGGGTCTGGGACCGGAGCGCGACAGCGCCGACGCCTCTTCGCCCCTGACGGGCTTCCTTTTCAGCAACAGCGCTCCCTAGCGCAATCGAAAGCATAGCCATGGGTTTCCTGCAACAACTCGAGAACTGGCCCGAGGAACGCATTCGTTCCCTGGTGGATTCCGCGACGGCGGAGGACGTGGAGCGCGCGATTCGCGCCGAGACCCGGACTCCCGCGGACCTGGCGGCGCTCTTGTCTCCGCAGGCGCTGCCTCGCCTCGAGGCCATCGCCCGCGAGGCCCAGCGCCTCACGCGCTGGCAATTCGGCCGCACCGTGGGCCTGTACACACCGCTGTATCTGTCGAACATCTGCAAAGCCGACTGCGTGTATTGCGGCTATGCCGTGCGGTCGGGCAACCGCGAACGGCGCGTCAAGCTCACCGAGGACCAGATTCGGCACGAGTGCCGCCTGCTCCGAGACCGCGGTTTCCGCCACATCCTGCTGCTCACCGGCGAGACCCGGTCGGCGACGCCTTTCGAGTACATCGCCCGGGGCGTCGAGATCGCCCGCGAGTACTTCCCCTCCGTATCGGTCGAGGTGTACTCCCTCGAGCAGGACGAGTACGCCGCGCTGTGCGAACGGGGCCTCGAGGGGGTCACCGTCTACATGGAGACCTATCACCGGCCCACCTACGACGCCGTCCACCTCCTCGGCCGGAAGAAGGACTACCGCTACCGGCTGGACGCCCTCGAGCGGGCCGGTCGAGCCGGGGTGCGCCGCCTGGGCATCGGAGCCCTCCTGGGGCTCTACGACTGGCCCATCGACGCCTTCTACACGGCCCTGCACGGGCGTTACCTGCAGAAGGCCTGCTGGCAGAGCGCCGTGGCGGTGTCGTTCCCGCGGCTCCAGCACGTGCCGGAACGCTACCGGATCGCGCGGCCGGTGTCGGAACTCGAGCTCGTGCAGATCATCCTCGCCCTGCGGCTGTTCCTTCCCGAGGCGGGGTTCAACCTGTCTACGCGGGAGCGTCCGACCTTCCGCGACCGGCTGATTCCCCTCGGCATCACCACGGTCAGCGCCGGATCCTCGACCCGGCCCGGGGGATATTCAACCTACGGCGAGGATACGCTCGAACAGTTCGCCATCGAAGACACGCGGCCGCCGGAAGAGGTGGTGGCGGCCATACGCCGTGCGGGCTACGACCCCGTGTGGAAGGACTTCGACCATGCCTTCGACGAGGCGACGACGAATCCTTAACCAATGGATGTAGCCCATAGACCAGAATTCGGAGGGTCGTTCCCGAAAGCAGGGAACGTCCCGGAACGCGAATAGGGGGTGCATACGAACCACAACGGCCGCTTCCCAGGTCCTCTAACCCCGGGGGCGTTCGAAGCGGCATGCGATCGGTGCAGGAGGTACGAAAACACATGAAGGTGGTAATCAACGGCGAAGACAGGGTCGTGACGGAAGGCATCACCATCCGCCAGCTCCTCGACGAGTTGTCGCTCAAGGCGGAAGCCACCGTCGTGCAGCGCAACGACGACATCGTCGACCGTGCCCGCTTCGGCGACACCCGGCTCGCCGAGGGCGACGTGGTGGAGCTGATCCGCTTCGTCGGAGGCGGGTGATGGATATCGAGGAACGCCTGCGCCGTTTCGAAGCGTCCGACCTTTACGTGGTCATCACGGAGGAGTACTGCGGCGGCCGCTCGGCCGTGGAGGTGCTCGATGCCGTGCTCGAAGCGGGCGTGACCCTCGTCCAACTTCGGGAGAAATCCCTCTCCGATCGGGAGCTTTTCGCCCGGGCGCAGGTCTTTCGCGAGAAGACCCGCGCCGCGGGCGCCCTCCTGATCGTGGACGACCGGGTGGACATCGCCCGGGCCGCGGACGCCGACGGATGCCACCTCGGGCTCGACGACCTGCCCCTGGACGCGGCGCGGCGTGTCGCGCCCGAGCTGATCCTGGGCGCCTCGACCCACAACCTGGAAGAGGCCCTCGAAGCTCAGGACAAAGGCGCCAATTACGTCAACATCGGGCCCGTCTTCCCCACGCAGACCAAGGCCGTGCCCACCGGCGCCGTCGGCCCGGAGCTCATCGAACAAGTCCGGCCCCACCTGCGCATCCCCTTCACCACCATGGGCGGCATCAAGGAACACAACATCGGGCAGGTGCTCGAGCGAGGCGCCCGTCGCGTGGCGGTGGTCACGGCGGTTACGGCGGCGCCGGACGTGCGGGCCGCGGCGGAGGCCTTGCGCCGTCGGATCCGCGAGCACGCCGCCGCCCCGGCGCCCGAATCGCGATAGGCGCCTTCCCGAAAAAACCAGTGGGCAGGAACTCCGCCGGGGAGGAATTATCCTTCGGAGTCCTCGGCCGACCCGGCCTCGCGGAGGGCGCGGCGCTGGGCGGCGATCTTGCGCCGGTACTCGGCCACGGCACGATTGTGTTCCGCGAGGGTCTTCGAGAAGGTGTGGGTCCGGCCGTCGGCGTTGGACACGAAATACAGGTACTCTTCGTCGGCGGGGTCTAGCGCCGCGCGCAGGGCGGCCAGACCGGGGCTCGAAATGGGCCCCGGCGGCAGGCCGACGCGGGCGTAGGTGTTGTAGGGCGAGTCGACCTCTTTGTCCTTGTCCAGCATGCGCTGGCCGTACTTGTTGAGGGCGTACTGGAGCGTGGCGTCGATGCCCAGGGCCATGCGCTTGTCGACCCGGTTGTAGATCACCGCGGCGATGAGGGGCCGCTCCTCGTCGACTTTCCCTTCCTCCTCGACCAGGGACGCCACGGTCACCACTTCGAGCAAATCGCGTTCCCGGGCTTCGGGAAATTCCTCCATCAGCTTCTCGTATTCCACGAGAAACTGGTTCAACATGCGTTCCACCACTTCGGCTTCCGTGGGTTTCTTGTCGAAGTAGTACGTGTTGGGCATGAGGAAGCCTTCCAGCGTGTCCACCTCGACCCCGAGTCGGGCGACGAGGACCGGATCGGACGCGGCTTCGATGAAGGCCTCGGGATTCTCGAAAAGCTGTGCGGCCTGAGCGATGCTCAGCCCCTCGGGCACGGTCACCACCCGATCGCGGTCAATCTCGCTGGGCGCAAGGCTCCGGTTGGGGCCCCGGCGCAGGCGCTCGAGCAACTGGAGCGGCGACAGGCCCTGTTCGAGGCGGTAGGGACCGTGTTTGACCGCCGGGCCCGGCTCGAGCCGCATGGCGAGCCGCAGAAAGGCCTCGTGCTCGACGAGTCCCCGCTCCTCGAGGATCTGGGCCACCCGCCGGCCCGTGGCGCCCTCGGGAATGTCGATGTCCACGGGGTCGCCGGCCATGCCGGGGCGCGTCACGTGGTCGTAGACGAGATAGGCGGCGGCGCCGGCCATCGCCGCGGCGAGCCCGAGCGACACGAAGGCGTAGAGGAGGAATCGAAGAAAGCGGAATCCCCGACGCCGGCGCGGGGTCGGCGTGTCGGAGGCGGTCGCGTCGGTCATGGCCGTTCTCGGGCCTCCCGAGCCGCGCGGTCCATGTATACCTGGAGGATGTTCTGGGCGGCCACCTTGTCGATTACCTTCTTGCGGTCTTTGCGGCGCATGTCGGCCTGGATCAGGGTGCGCTGAGACGCGGCGGTGGTGAAACGTTCATCCTGCGTCACAATATCCACAGCGACCCTCTGTTTCAACGCGTCGACGAACTGCAGCACCTTCTCGGCCTGGGGCCCCGGCCGACCGTGCTGATCAAGCGGCAGCCCCACCACGATGCGCACCACGCCCAACTCGTCCACCAGCTTGCGAATCGCATCCACGTCCTGGTCGGCGGTGGTGTGCTGAATGACGCTGTGGGGCGAGGCAATGATGCGCAGCGGGTCCGTCACGGCCACGCCGATGCGGACATCGCCCACGTCGAGGGCCATGTATCTGCCGGGTGTATTGGTCAATCGAAGTTCCTTTGTTTCGGTATTCGCCATAGAAAGCGAGGTCAGCCATCGAGCCCGTTGGTCCGAGGGAAGCCTCAGAGGCGTTTTCGGTTCTGGCGTCGGCTGCGCCGTCGCGTCCTCCGCACGTCATTCCAGAATACATAGATGCTGACGCACAAGAGAAAGATACCCATCAGGACGATGAGCGGAGCCGTCACGATCTGGTTCATGCTATTTCGCCAGACCAAATCACCCTGCCACAACCGCAGGCTCCCCAAAGCCGTAAACAGTACGCCCGCGATGATGCCCGCGAACGGTGCAAATATATCAAGGGATCTATCGAATCTGCGGTTCAAAACACAGTTGCACCACGCTGGGCTTTGGGAGGGTTACCCTTTGGGTGTCGAACCCCCGCCCGCCGCACATGGTGCATCGC
>CAYVOE010000088.1:1736-13942 GCA_964452795.1 uncultured Nitrospiraceae bacterium | reverse complement strand
TATAGGTATTTATCGTTACCAATATCGGTATGGACCCAAAATCCGTCATTGCGAGGAGAGGCACCCTGTTTCGGTACAGCAATACGGAGAGACAGCCTTTGGCTGCACCCATGCCTTCGGTGGGCACCCATACGGGAGCGACGCGGCAATCTCTACCTGTGGTATGACTATGACTTCGCGGACATAGGTGGCTGGCTCAGGTGAGATTGCCGCGTCGCGAGGTGTGGGCGCCCCGGGTCGGTCAGGGGGCGCGTATGGCTTGAGGCGGCTGGATGAAGTCCAATGTCGGGGCCGCTCCTCGCAATGACGGGGGGTGGTAGGACGATGACTTCGCGGACATAGGTGGCTGGCTCAGGTGAGATTGCCGCGTCGCTTATGTATGCGTGCCTTGGGATGGTCAGGGTGTGCATGCATTCAAAGGCGCCCAAGTGACGTCGGGTACCGGGGGTCCGCTCCTCACAATGACGGGGAGGGGGAGTAACATAGCCCCGTCCCGCGCAGTCCTCGTAGGCCTACGCGAGGAGATCATCGCACAAGTGCCCGTCGAGCTCGGTTCCCGTAGACCTGTGGCGGGTGGGGGCCGCAAGGGCGGGCCCGGGCCCTCCTCCGTTCATTGATGCGCGAGACGAGCCTACTGCTCGGCCTCGGGAGAGGCCTCGGCTTTGGGTTGCGCGCGGCGGGCGGTCACGACGATGAACAGCGTCGAGTCCGATTCACCGATTTCGACGCTTCCTGCCAGGGTCGGTTGCCCGTCCGATACGGTCAGGGCCGTCGTGATTCCCGATTCGCGCCATTGCGGCCTTTGCAGAAAGACCTGATTCCCGGTGGACTCCTGCGACGAGAAGTAAGGCGACTCAATGGTGAATCGGAAGCCGTCCAGAAGGATGGTGTCGTGGTCTGCCGGGGCAGGCATGGGCGTCACGTGAACCCGTTCCCATACCGGCAGGGGCGACATGCCCGGCAGGGTCTGGGTGTCCATCACGCCCTGCACCGTCGCTTCGTTGCCGGCAATGGTCCGAAGCAGGACCGTATCGGCCACCTCATACGTGTCGTATGGGAAGCGGTCGCGCAGTTCGGCGGCGACCGGTTCCAGCATCGCCGGCAAGGGTTTGGCATCGGGGGAGGCACCGGCCGCGCTCGAGACGCCCCGAAGGACGTGGATCAGGACCTCAATCTCGTCACCGGTGTACCTTCCGGCTTGCGGGGGGGCGGGCTTGTCGAGCTTGCGCGCCAGCTGTTCGAACTTGGCGACATTTTCCGGAGGGCCGACGACCAGCAAGTCGCCCGTCTCCGACCGCGGATACACGGTCACGTCGTACGCCAGATTAAGCGACTGAAGCATCTCGTACACATCCCTGGGATCGGCGTGTTCGAGATGGATCGTGTTCAGGCTTGGCATGGATTCCGGGGCCGATGCTTCCGCCCGCATCTGTCGGCCTACATCGGTCAGGTGTTTCGAGGTCTGCTCGAGCCAGTCCTTTAGCTCGCGCAACATGGGGTCGGCGCCCTCCCGGATCTTCCGGCTGAGGGCCTCCATCTCGCCCGGCAGGTTCTCGAGCGCCTTGAAGGCCTCCTGCATTTCGGCGTCCACAGAGTCCTCGGGCGATGAGGGCGATGGCAAAAACTCGACCTCCTGGGCCTCGGCCGAGAAGAACACCATGCCCAGCACCAGGATGATGACGCCCAGGACGATGCTCGTCGCGCTTCGCCGCCTTCTCTCGTACATCTTCCGCCCTCCTCCAACGGTTGTGTTTCACAGACTCCGACGGAGCCATCCTGTCATCTCTGCACGCGTCAACCGTAAAGCCGCTGACTCTCCGTCGCCCAAGGTCACCGGACCGACGACGGCGGACTCTCCGGCCCAACGGCCGGGGCGGGTATCCGTGCGACGCCGGGGCAACAGGTAAAATCCCGGATTCGGACCCGAAGTTCCCCGGCTTTCTCTTCCATCAGCCAAACGATTTGGAGAATGCCAAGGGACCCGATCCATAAACCCCTCGATTCGCGCGCAGGTTGACACAAATCCCTGCCGCTCCGTTCGTTTCAACAGACGCCCGCCCCCCAACAGGTATTCATTGGCGCGGAGACGAGGCACGACGGTGCCGACGAGGGAACGGTTTGATACGGCGCGCACGGACGCCGGCTCGGCTAAAGGGAAGGGAAGGATACGAAGCGGAAGAGTGGCGACGCGCCGGGCATTTTCTAACGGACATTCGGCGCATCGAACGACTAAGAGCCGAAAATGAAGCGACCCCGTGGGGAATCGGGAGATCCCCGCGGGGTCGTGGCTTTTGCGTGGTGCGCGAGAGAGGACTTGAACCTCCACGGGCTTTCGCCCACTAGCCCCTCAAGCTAGCGTGTCTGCCGATTTCACCACTCGCGCAGAGGTTCTTACTATACCCGATCTTCGCCGCGGATTCAAATCGCCGGCGCCGTGTACGCGGCCTCCGCAGAGGGGCAGCCGTCGCGGAGCGCTACGCCGATTCGGGGCGAATGCAGCGGGCTTCTCCCTCGGGCCACCAGGCGCGGATCTTCTCGCGCAAGGCGTTGACCCGATCCGGGCGCGCTTCAGCGAGGTTGATCTCCTCGTAGGGATCGGCCACCACGTCGTAGAGCTCTACAACCGCTTCGGGCTCCAGCGCCGTGGGGAGGATCAACTTCCATTGCCCCGAGATGGCGCAGAGGAACCGCAGGTTCTCCGCCGGCTTGTGGATGTCCACGGCGTTGTGGGTGTAGACCGACGCAAAGACCGTGTCCCTCTCGGCAATCCCCCGGGGATCGCGCAAGTCGAGCCCCGGCAGGTCGTCGCCGGGTTCGAGCCCGGCCGCCGCCCGCACCGTCGCGACGATGTCAACGGTGCTGATCGGCGTGTCGTCGCGGCGGGCTTCGATGCCCGGCCCGCTCAGCAGCAGGGGCGTGCGCAGGCCGCCCTCGTAGGGCGACGTCTTCGATTTCGGCGCGAAACGGGGTCCGCTTTCATCCTGGAACCACCCGTTGTCCGCGAGGTAGACGATGAGCGTGTTCTCGGTGGCCCCCATGTCGTCGAGCTTCTGCAGCAGATCGCCGCAAACCTCGTCCCACCATTCGCACATGGCCCAATAGCGGGCGACATGGATCGAATCGGTCTTCTCCCGGTAATAGTCGAGCAGGCGGTCGGGCGGATTGTGGGGCGAGTGGGGCATCATGGGCGCAAACCACAGGAAGAAGGGCTTCTCCCCCACCCCGTCAAGGAAGTCGTGGACGGGCGCCATTGTTTCGCGGCCGATCTTGAGGCCCTCGTCTCCGTGGCGGCCACCGCGCTCGAAATCGCCGTGGGTCATGCCGTGGGTGAAGCCGCCGTTCTGATAGTCGCCGCCCCACCACTTGCCCGCCTGGAACGATAGATACCCCTTCTCGGCCAGCATGCGCGGCAGGGTGGGCACCTGCCGATAGAGCGCCTCCATCTCGCGGCGCAGGGCGAGGCGCTCCTCCGACCATGCGGGGGAAAAGGTCGAGGCCTTTCCCTCGACGGCCGGCGGGTCGTTCGACGTGATCCCGTTCTGCCAGGGATGGAGTCCCGTGATCATGGACGCCAGCGAAGGACAACACAGCGGCGAGGTGTTGCAGCATCGCGTGTAGAGGGCGCTCCGGGCCGCCAGCCGGTCGATGTTCGGCGTGCGAACGACGGGGTGACCCATGAACCCGTAGTCGCCCCAGGCCTGATCGTCCGAAATGATCAGCACCACGTTGGGCGGATTCGGCGCGTCGGCCGCCTGGGCGTGCCCCAATCTCCCCGGCAACGCCGCCGCGCAGGCCGCGGCCAGGCCCCCCAGAAAACCCCGCCGATCCGTAACGACCGACCCCGGTCGCCGCCCGGAATTCGCGTGCATGACCCATCCTCCCGATGTGACCCGCGTTTCATTGCGCCCAGTATGGCGAACCCGACGGCACCGCGGCAAGCCGCGCCGGACTTTCGCAGGCGCGGCCCCCTTGTTAAGAATCTCGCACCCCCTCTGTCGCTTTACTTGCCTTAAGTGTATACAAACGGCAGAAAGAGGCGGTTTACAGGGGGTGGACATCCTGTTACACTGCCCTCGTTTGTCTAAAAAGATTGCGACATCGCGCTCGGATGACGGTGGATGACGGGACAATCGCTTGCGACAGGGGTCGTAGCGCAACCGCGGGGGAGTTATCGATGAACGGGACAGGACTCCGGATACGGGCCGTTTTCGGCGTCTTTGCTGTGGCTGCGGGACTGGTGACGGGCGCGGCGACGCCGTTCGCCGCCGAGGAACACCCCGACCCCTTCGCCGTTGAATACGACCGCTATTCCATGCCGGCGGAGTTCCGGCCCAACGATTTCTATTCGCTGTCGCGGCTGTTCATCCAACCGGGCCATTCGATGTGGCACGCCGATAACTACGAGACGGCGGAGCTCGAAAGGGTCGTCCTCGATGGAGAAGAATGGGTTCGCTGGCGCTTCTCCAAGAAGACGAACGAGTTTATCCCGAGCCTGGCATACCGCTATCCCGCGCGGGTCGACCCGGTACGGTTTTCGATCCGCGTCTGGAATCGCGGCGAGGATCCCGTATCCCTGTCGTGTTGGGGGGAAACGGACGCACAGAACTGGCAGACCGTCGGACCGAACGAGGATCGCGTCGTGACCCTGGCCGGGCAACCGACGCTGGTTGTCCAGAGTACGCAGCCGGGGAAGGACTATGACCTCTGCTTGAGGGAGCTGACCGTCTTCTATCCCGAGGCTTCCGAGATCTCGGTGAAGAACCTGGACGTGCCCTCCGATCTTGTGGCCGGCGAAGGGATTCGAATCCGAGTCGAAGCGGAGGGCGATCTGGACGGGCAAGCGCTCGCCCTCGAAGTCCGAAACGATCCCTGGGTGATTTGGCGTATTCGTCTTTCCTCCGATGAGTCGGAACAGCTCCGGAGTTCGGGCGCATGCACGCTGGAAAGGATAGTACCCGAGTATCTTTCGCCTGGAGCCGTCACCATGGGACTGACGGCCGACGGATTGCGCACCTCGGGCGAGGGGCGTGCGTCGGTGATCAATACGCGCCGACCCGGCTTGCCCCGCATCGAGCGGCGCCTGCACAACGGTCGACCCACCTTCTTCTGCGACGGCGAGCCCTTCGTCTGGAGCGGATACGCCACCTATTTCAATATCTCTCCCGCCGTTTTCAACGAGTTTGCGGAGTCCGGCGCCAGCCTCTTCCACATTACCTGTGCCGCCGGCCGCCATTTTCACAACGTATCCGCCCCGACCTGGCTCGGAGGCGACGAGTACGATTTCGGCGAAGTCGAGCAGTGGGCCACGACCGCTCTGCAGGCGAATCCGAACGCCAAACTGGTCCTCCGGGTTGCCCTCGGCCTGCCGCCCTTCTGGTTCGCCGACCATCCCGACAGCCGGGTCCGCGTCCGGACGATGGACGGCCGCGAACTCGTCTGGAACGAGACCGACAGCGCGGTAGCCGCGCTCACGTCCCCCGCCTGGCGCGAGCAGCAAGCCGTTGCGCTGAGGGAGCTGATTCGGTACGTGGCGTCGCGACCCTGGGCGTCTCACGTCGTCGGCCTCAATCTGGGCGGTGGGATGACGGAGGAATGGTTCGCCTGGGCCAGTTGCGACAACATCGTCACGCCCGTCCAATACTTCTCGGACTACAGCCCGGCCAATCAGCAGGCCTTTCGGGAGTGGTGCCGGGCTCGAGGCTATCCCTACGACGAGATCCCGAGCCCCGAAGCCCGCACGCGCCCCAACCACGACCTGTTTCCCGATGACGAGAACGGTCGCTGGGCCGCGGCCTACAACCTCTTCATCAACGAGACCACGGCCGAGACGTTGAAGTACTTCGCCGCCGTTGTCAAAGACGAGACCGAGCGCAAGAGTCTGGTGGGCGCCTTCTTCGGATATGTGGTCCTGCTGACCGGTGAAGCCCGCCAGAGCAACGCCGGCCAATTCGGATTGCGCATCGCCCTGGAATCGGAGGACATCGATTTCCTCAGCGGCGTGCCGCTGTTCGCCTTCCGGCACCTGACCGACGTGGGCTACGCCGGCCAGCCCACGGCGGTGGAGAGCCTGCTGGCCCACGGCAAACAGTACGTGGACGACAACGATCTGTTCTCCTGGTTACACGACGCGCACTGGCACACGCTGTACGACGAGAGAGACCCGCGCGGCGCAGCCAAGAAGATGCACCGCCGATGGGCCGCTTCGGAGGCCGTCCGCGGAAACTCCTATGAATGGTTCAGCCTGTCGCCCAAATGGCATCACGACGGGCCGTTGATGGACGAGTACGGACTGGAAGCACGCGTCCTGGCGGATTCGCTGGCGCTCGATCGCTCTCCCGTCGAGGAGATCGCCTTCGTCGTGGATGACCATTCATTCGCCTGGTTGACGCCCGAGTCGCAGGCCCATTACGCCAATCAACTCCTGCTGGGCGCCCTGGCTCGGACCGGCGCGCCGTTGGGCGTCTGGTTGCTGTCCGACCTGGACCGCTTGCCGGAGCGCATCAAGTTCGTCGCCGTAGTCAACGCCAGCGCCCCCCGTACGGAAGACCTCGCCAAGCTCCAGCGATTGATTGCGGAAGGCGGACGTACCATCCTCGTCGTGGGCGTCCCGGGGTTGGTGACCGAAGAGACCCAGCGCTGGGAACCGGCGAATATCGAGGAGTTGCTGGGGCTGCCGGTCCGGCTGGACGGGGAGCCGGGCACCGGACGGGTGCGGCTGGCCGACGGTTCGTGGCTGAGCACGATGGACACCGTCATGCAGGCCGATCGCGACGATCCGCGGAACATCCGGCCGCGCCCATACCTGGAAGGTCCGGGGTTCCTGCAGTACGAAGACGGCAAGACCGCGGGAGGCGAACGGCCCCTCGCCAACGGCGGCCGCCTGATCTGGTGCGGTGTGCCGCCCTATGCGAGCGAGGACTGGCTACGGGAACAGGTGCTCGCCGCCGAGGTTCACTGCTACGCTCCGGCGCCCTGCTCGGTGCATGCCTCCCGGGAGCTGGTCGCGATTACCTCGGTATATTCCGAAGATCGCGAGATCGAGCTGAGCTGGCCGGAGGACGTGGCGGTCACGGACCTGTTCGACGGCTGGACCGGGCGAGGAAGGACCATCGTCTGTCCCTTCGAGTACGGACAAACTCGACTGTTTCGGTTGTCGAAGCCGTGATCCTCAGGTAAGGCTTTGCGCGGATCGTCGCAGGCAGCGAGGGACGAACGTGTTGTCCCGAGATAAGACGACGGCCGCGCCATACCGGCGCGACCGTCGCGTCTGAGGCTGTTGGTACGGAGCGGTATCGCTTCAGCCGTACCCGCCCAGCATGAAGTTCCACATGATGATCTGGGAGTCGAGATTGCTCACGGTGTTGTTCCGAGAGGCGATGGGCGCCTTTTCGCCGAACCGGACGTACTCGACGTGCCCATCCATGTACAGCACATTGCACCCGCCGGGGATGTGGTTGAAGTAGGCGATGGCGGCCTGCCCCCCGCCGAGGTAGGACTGGCTCGGATCGGTGTTGGAGGCGTTGCGGCCGTCGGTCCAGGCGTCCCACATCACGAACATGTCGCTCTGAGCCCGCGCTCCCGCCGCCGGGTTGTTGATGTCGGTGATGATGAACCGCTCGATCCCCTCGCGCAAGAAGCGGTATCCGTTCGGCAGATTCGATCCGTCGTCGTCTTTCCAAGCCGTGTACTTGCCCATATAGCTGAACGAAATGTCCTCGGAGCCGAGGGGCGTGAAATCAATGATTGCGTTCCACGTGATCGGACAGCCCACCGCTTCCAGATCGCCGCCCCAGACATGGGTCCCCGTCAGATTTTCGTATCCCGCCGGAATCCCCAGCAGTTCCCATACCCCGTTGGCCTGGGTCCAGACGCTGTCCAGCCATTGAGAGCCGGTCCGGGTGGCGTAGGGGTTGGAGAGGTACGAGAAAGGCATCGAAAGGATGGCGTGACGGCAAAGTTCCGCCGCTTGCCTCAGCGCCGGATTTCCCCTCTCCCCCACGTTCTCGATGATCTCCGAGATCGGGTCGGCCGGAAGGTTCGGGAAGGTGCCCCAGGGGCTGTTCTGCCACTGGCCGCGGGAATCGGAAGGGCAAAGCAGGATATCCGGGTCGGTCCAGTACTCCGGGAACAGGCTTCGGGCATCGACGCCCTGCCACCAGGCCCATCCGGCGGCCGTGAGCGCGGTGCGTCCCGGGAAAGCGCCGCCTTTGGCCTCTCCGGCATGCATCTTGAAAATCAATCCCCACTGCTTAAGGTTGTTGGCGCAACTGGCTCGATTGGCGGCTTCGCGGGCCCGGCTGAGCGCGGGCAGCAGGATGGCCGCCAGGATGCCGATGATCGCAATCACCACGAGCAATTCAATGAGGGTGAAACCTCTCTTTCTCATCTGGAGTTCTCCCCGTTTTGAGGGCCGAAACCAAGCGCTCGAATCGTATGGCGTGCAACAAGGACGGATAGGGTATGCGACGCTCGCAACAACTTGGAGGAGGCGGATGAAGTGTGCCCTGTCACCCCCTTTCTGGATCCCATCGATGGGACCGGGCAGGCGCCCATGGGTCCGCATTCCCGATAGGCCGAGGCTCTACGATCAGGATCCTCTCCTTTCCCGGTCGCAGCCGGTCAACGCGTTCCGGCTCGACAACCCCGCAAGAGAGAGGCCGTGTTCCTTCCCCTGACGCTTCCTATACTATGGCAGGCTTTTTAAAAAAGTCAATCCCCGGAAGCCCCGATTTTGAGACTCATTTAAGGAAAATCGGGCCGAATCCGGACGCCCATATGCCCTGCCCGAACGGATGAACTGGTTGTTGCAGCGCACTTTACAGCGGGTTTCAACCCTGCTACACTGCAGACAGAGGGGCACGTTGTTTAGAAATGGGCGGCCGCGAAAAGCCGCAGCCACCCGAGGAATCTCCCTCTACGGGGGTTGCTTGATGAGCGAATCGTTGACTTCGCGGGTGGCTCAGGCCATTCTGCGCGACTACATCACCGGGGGACGGCGAGCCCCCGGCGAACCTTTGCCCCCCTTGCGCGAGCTCGAACAGGAGTACGGCGCGTCGGTGGCCACCGTGGCCCACGCCCTCGGCCAGTTGCAGGCCCTCGGCTGGCTGGTGAAGGGCAAGGGGCGGCGCGCCATCGTGGCCGACAAGGCCGCGGCCGGCCAGGAAGGCGGCAACATCGGGTTGGCGTTGACGTACGACGGAAGCGCCGCTCTTCCCATGCGTATTTACCGGGGCATCGAAGAGGCGGCCCGGCTCGAGGGCTACCACGTCGTGGTCGCCACCAGCCCTTCGCTCTACTATCCGGACGAGCGGGAGACGGTGCTTCGGCTGCGGGATGCGGGCTGCCGCGCCATCATCTTGAACGCCGCCGTGCGCACCGAGGCGGAGCTCGAGCACGATTACCTGAACGAGGAGGCTCTCGACACGCCCATCGTGCTCCTGGACATGGCGTGGCCGCAACAGCGGCGCTCACAGGTCATCTTCGACAACTACGGCGCCGGCCTGGCCATGACCCAGCACCTGATCGAGCAGGGACACCGGCGCATCGGTTTCATGACGCTGGGCAAGAAGCGCCGGCTCATGTGGCGGTCCAACATGGATCGCTTTCGAGGGTACCGGGCGGCGCTCCGGCGGATGGATATCGCTCCCGACTCGGCCCTCGAGTGGGACGTCGATCCCTTCGCCGACGGACTTGAGCAGGCCTGCCGCATGCTCGAGGCGTGGCGGTCGCGGCCCAAGCGGAGCCGCCCCACGGCCGTCGTAGCCATTGAAGACACGAGCGCGAGCATGATTGTCGCCGAGGCGCGGGAGATGGGCATTGCCGTCCCGGAAGACCTGACCGTGGTGGGGTTCGACGACACCGCATCCCCTCCTCCGGTCCGCCAGGGGTTTTATACAACCGCCCCCGATTTCGCGTTGGCCGGCGCGACCGCGGTCGAGCTGGCGCTGCGCGAGGTGCGGGGGGAGCCCGGCGGACCCGTAACCTACATGCTTCCGGCGCCGCTCGTGCAACGCACGGCCCGTCGCGGTCAGCGCGCCACGGTCCGGGCATAGGGCGCGGTCTCTCCGTCGGATGGCGTTTCAAGCGCGACCGGGCGCGGCGGACTGTGCGCACGCAACCCCACGCAGGCTTGACAGGGGCGGGGGCGATCGGGCTTGATCGCGCGGGCGTGTCGTCCGCGGGAGCCGCAGTGTGAAAGACGAATTGACCGTTCGCGTTGGGGTGAAATCCGACCCCATCGAGTACCGATATTCCTATGAGTGGTTGTTCCGCCTCATGGCGGAGGAGGGGGTTCGCCACCTGCAGCTCGGCTCGTTCTTCGAGCTGTACCACCTTCCCGACGCGTATTTCGTCGAGCTGAGGCAATCGGCGGAGCGATTCGGCGTCGTCGTGTCGAGCGTGTTCACGTCCCACCGCGAGTTGGGCGGCTTTCTGCGGGAGGAGACCGGTTGGGCCGACGTGGCGCGCCGCAACTACGAGCGACTTATCGAAGTGGCGGCCCTCCTGGGTGCGCAATCGGTGGGCTCGAGCATGGGCTCGGTGCCGCGCGACCGGATGGAGTACAAGCCCCGGGGCATTGCGCTGTACCTCGAGCACATGCGCGAGATGCTGCACTTCGCCCACGACCGGAGCCTGGCCTGCCTGACTCTTGAGCCCATGTCGTGCCTCGCCGAGCCACCCACGCTGCCCGACGAGATCCGCGCCGTGGCCGAAGAGCTGGACGCGTATCATCGGTCTCGTCCCGGCACGGTCGCCTTCGGCTATTGCGCCGACGTGTCCCACGGCTACGCCGACGCCGACGAGGTGGTGCGCCACGACAACCTCGAGCTCCTCGAGGCGGCCCTCCCCCACCTGTGGGAACTGCATCTGAAGAACACGGACGAGATATTCCACGCCACCTTCGGGTTTGGTGAAGCCGAGCGGAGGCGGGGCATCGTCGATCTGGCCGCCGTTCGCGACTGGTTACGCGCCCGCGCCGCCCGCATCCCCCGGAAGGACCTGGTGGCGTATCTCGAGATCGGCGGACCCAAGCTCGGGCGCGACTACAGCGATTGCCGCCTGGAAGAGGCGCTGCGGGCGTCGCTGCGCCACGCCCGGGAGGTTTTCGACGCGCCCGCGCCGTCTGAACCCGTCCGCGAGGAATCGTCGCCCGTCCGGGGCGCGTGAAGGAGTTGCACCATGTTGACCGCTGTGTTGGAAGACCTGAACGACCTCAAGCTCAAGGAGGTCGACGTGCCCGAAATCGACGACGATTCGGCCCTGTTGAAGGTCGAGTCGGTGGCGATCTGCGGGTCCGACGTGCGGATCCTGCGCCACGGCAATCCGCGGGTCCGGCCGCCGGCCGTCATGGGCCACGAGGCCTCCGGCACGGTGGTGGCCGTGGGAAAGAACGTGCGCCGGGTGAAGGAGGGGGATCGCGTGGCCCTGGGGGCCGACGTGCCCTGCGGAGAATGCTCGTGGTGCCGCAACGGCATGGGCAACAACTGTTCCATCAACTACGCCGTGGGCTACCAGATCCCCGGCGCCTTCACCCAGTACATGAAGCTCCCGAAGCTGCTGCTGGAAGAGGGGCCGGTCACGCCCTTCTCCGATCGCATCGGGTTCGAGGAGGCGGCCCTCGCCGAGCCGCTGGCCTGCGCGATCAACGGCCTCGAGCTGGTGGGCATGTCCCTCGGAAAGAGCGTCGTCATCCTCGGCCTGGGCCCCATCGGTTGCATGATGATCGACCTGGCCCGGCGCATGGGCGCCACAAAGGTTATCGCCGTGCAGCGCAGCCGCAAGCGCCTGGAGCTGGCCCGGGCCTACGGCGCCGATGCCTACATCGCGTCCGAAGAAGAGGACGTGGTGGAGCGTTGTCGGGAAGAGACCGGCGGCGAAGGACCCGACGTGGTGATCACCACCTGCGCGTCCGTCGAGGCCCACGAGCAGGCCGTCGAGATGGTGGCCCACCGGGGTTACGTCAATCTCTTCGGCGGCCTGCCCAAAGATGCGCGGCCCATGAGCGTGCTGTCGAACACCATCCATTACAAGGAATGCTTCGTGACCGGCTCCCACGGGAGCACGCCCCGGCAGCACGAGGTCGCCGTCGAGCTGCTCGAGACGGGTGCGGTCCGGGTGGCCCCGCTCATCACCCACCGGTTCCCCCTGGCCCGGATCCACGACGCCTTCGAGGCCATGGAATCCCGGGAGGGCATGAAGATCATGGT
>CAYVOE010000088.1:0-1636 GCA_964452795.1 uncultured Nitrospiraceae bacterium | reverse complement strand
GCCGGTTCTCGGAGGGTTAGCGGCGCTCGCGGGCGTCCATGCGGATCACGCCGACGTAGACCTCGAGCATGTACTCGGGCAGCTCGTACATCTCCTCGATCCAGCCCTGGATCAGGTAGGCGATGAGCTCCCGCTCGAGGCCGTGGTTGTAGGCCAGGGCGACCAGCCCGTATCCGAACCCGCCGGAAGCGTGATACCGCACGATCCGGCTCTCCCACCCTTCGGCGATGTCGCGGAAATGGATGTCCTGCCGCAGGATGGCGTAGCGCTCGCGAAAGAGGGATTTGTCGATAAGCCCGAAATAATCCGCCTGATGGACGTACTCGTGGAGGATGAGCATGTCTTCGGCGGGACTGTCCTGGGAAATGATGACCTGGCGGCGGTTCCCGAAGCCGGAAAAGACGCTGAGGAGCCGCGAGCCGAAGTCGTCGCCGACGGCGAATCCGGCGGCGTGGTGGAGTCGACCGACCTGGAGCGGCACCTTGTCGAGGACGGCGGCCGCCTCGGGCGTAAAGAACTGTTCGAGCACTTCCCCCCGCCTCGAATTGTAGGGGGTGACTTCCGGGGCGGTGACGCAGGCCGGCCACGCCCACAATATCGGCAACAGGAGGGCGTATCGCCGGAGGCGGCTCAAACGAAGGCGAGGTTGGCGAAGGACACGATGCCCCCCGCCGGATCGGCGGCGCAGCCGTGCATGACAAGCTCGCCTCGGGTCGCGAGCCCTTCCACCGACTTCAGCGCGGAATAGATGCAGTAGTGGCCGCATACGCGCCGGGCGTTACCGTCCTTGAGCACGGACCGCAGGAACTGCTCGGGCCGCAGGGCCTCGGCATGGGCCAGGTCCTCGAGGTCCCGGGCCTCGACGGAGCGCATGACGGCCTCGTCGACGTCGAACTCGTCGCCGAACCGCGGGCCGACGTGGGCCAGGTCGGCGCCCGCGATGACCGAGACGCGTCCGTCCGACTCCGCCACCACTTGGCGGCAGGCCTCGAGGAAGGCCGCGCCGGAAGCGCTCACGCCGCGATCGGGTCCCGCCACCGACGCGCACAGGATCGGCACGATCCGCACGTCGGGTCCGTAGAGATGGGCGAGCATCACGGCCTGGAACTCGATGGAGTGCTCGCCGCGATGGGCGATTTCATACGCGAAGGGGTCCCAGTCGCAGGCCGCCGCGAGCCGGTCCACCCGTTCCCGGTCCGTTTCGAGGGTCCCCAGGGGGGTCTCAAAATGCTTGCGGGTAAGGACGAAAGGCACGGGCGGCGCGCCGTGGGCCACGCCGAAGATGAAGACGGTCTCGGGCCGGCCGGCTCGGGCCATCCGCAGATACCCGTGGGCGTAGGTCGGACCGCCCCGATCGAAGTCGATGTGCGGCACCACCAGGCACGGCAAGGGCGCGCCGGCGCCGGCGGTACCGTTGGGGGTCTCGCCCGGGCCGCCCTCGCGCAGGAACAGGCCGTCGAGGAAGGCCCGGAGCTCGTCCGGGTTCTCGGGATAGGACTTGTCGGCGAGGTAGGCGGGACGGCTGTCGCGCGCGCGGAATTCGGCCTCGATGCGGGCCCGGATTTGGAAGTACCGATCCGTCAGGAGAAAGCCCGCCTCCTCGAGGGATTCCACCAGGCTTTCGACGTCTTCCCCG
>CAYVOE010000087.1:0-14204 GCA_964452795.1 uncultured Nitrospiraceae bacterium | reverse complement strand
CAGCTCGCGTTCTCTCCCGTAATAAGCTCGCCGATAGGCCCGAAACAGTACAGCATGCCCGAGTAGCCGGGGCACCACGTCCCGTCGGCCAGCCGCAGCACGGGCACCCGCGCCTCGTTCCAGTCGTAGGCCTGCCGCAGGTCCCGACGGAAGGCCTGGGCGTCGGCCAGGAGCCGCTCGGCATCGGGATGGCCCGCGTCGGCCAGCGCGGAAGCGGCCTTCTGCAGCCCCGCGTAGTAGTGGCCTTCCTGAATGAATCGGTAGGCGAAGCGGTTCCAGTCCGCCGCCACGCCCGGGGGCACCAGCCCGTATTCCGGAACCTTTTCGCCCCGCCCGTCCGTCCGCATGGTTTTGGCCCGCTGCCGCACGATCCAGTCGCACAGCCGGGCCGCCTCGGGAGCCACCCGCGCCCACCAATCGAGATCGCCCGTGCGACGGTAGTGGTCCGCGAGGGTCCACAGGTGCCAGCCGGTCCCCATGGTCGTGTAGCCCGTGGTAAGGAAGCCGGCGTCGTTGTACTTGTCGATGAAGAACTCGAGGCCGCGGCGGGCGAAGTCGGTCTGACCCCACAGGTCCATGCCCCGGATGACCGAATGGGCCTCGCTTTCCAACGGGCCGTACCGGTCGGCCGAGATCCACGGGGCCACCCGGGCCCCGTCCGCTTCGTTGCGGGCCGCCATCAGGCAGTGCACCTGGGACGCGCGAATCACGTCCTCGAGCAGGGGATCGGGCAGCTCGATGGCCATCGCCGACGCGAACAGCTCGGTCCAATAGGCCTCGAGTTGCTCGAACCCGGGCGCATCGGCCGCGAACGACGCCGCGTCTTCCACCGCCACTTTCCAGGCGGGGATGTACACCGCGACCCGGGCCGACTCCTCCGGCATCAGGACGCCCGTCAGCGTCAGGGTGCCGCCCTCCGCCTCCGGGACCAGCTTCGGCGCCCCCTCGGTCGAGGTAAACGTGAGCAGCCGGTCGGGCGCCTCTCCGACCCAGCCGCCGGCGCCCTCCTTCAACACGGCCGGGTAGTCGACGTGAACGTTCGCCATGTGGTTAAGGGCGAGGGAGACTTCGGCCGGTTCGAGGCGCGTGTTCTCGATCGTGTATTCGACGACGCAGACGGCGTGCTCGTGGAGACCCGCAACGGCCCCCGGCACCTGCGAGTCGTCCTTCGGCGTCACGAAGGTGCGCTGACGGTACAGGATCCCGCCGTCGTTCCACGTGGAAACGGGCGCGGGCAGCCAGCCGCCGTCCAGACGACGGGAGACCGGCTCGAGATCTCCTTGCCCGAAGCGGGGAATCACCTTGCAGGTCCACGGATAGGGCCGCTGCGCATCGTTTACCGCCATCGGACCCGTCACGCCGTCGTAGGACTCGAAGGCCACCTCTCCGTTCTCATACGCCACGAACTTGCGGTTGTCGGCCGCGAGGGACAGCATCATCGGTCCCTTGTCCTGGATGGGATTGTGGGTCTTCTCCAGGGCCTGGGCGAAGGTTTGGTCGGGCATGGAACGAACCCGATCCAGCACGCTTCTACGTCCGGCGATCCGCGCCCGGTACTCCTCGAGCGTCGGGCCGGTGGTCAGGAACAGGCCGGCTTCGGGCACGTACACGCATTCGTGCGTCCGCACGTCGTCCACCGCCACGGCCAGGGCCGTCTCCGGCAGTTCGAACCGCAGCACGGTCCGGTCGGTGTTCCACGGCCGGGGCGCGCAGTAGCGCACCTCCACCTCCAGAGGTTGTGCAAAATCCCACGACCGACGCACCACGGCCTCGCCGGAATCGTCCGCCAGCCAGCCGTTGTACGTCTCGATGCGGGCCTGCCCCTCCGCCTCGGCATCGACCGCCGTCACCCGAATCCGCAGGGTCTCGAGGGGCGAGCCCGTGTGCGCCGTCAGGCGCCCCACCCGAATCGCTTCTTCCCCCGCCGGGAAGACCCACCGGATCTTCTCCGTGCCGTTCGCGATTTCGGGGTTGGCCCCGGCGCTCAGCCTCATGTGCCATCGGCCGTTGCCGGGTTCAATCTCGGTCTTCGCCGTGACCCAACGACCCTGCCACAGCGATTCGCCCGTCCAGAACTGGACCTGCGCGCCGTCCACGGCGGGCGCGGCGCCCTCGAACTCGATGGCGACATCCCGAAGATACCGCCGCTCCGCCCATTCCAGGCCGATGCACCGTCCGGCCTCGCTACCCGCCGGCAGCGAATACGTCCCGTCGTCCCCCGGCCGAATTTCCTCGGTGAGAAACACGTCCTCCGCCCGAAACTCTTCGGTGCGCGAGGCCCGGGCCCCGTCGAGACGTCCCGCATCGGAGGTGACCACCCGGGCGAAAGGAGCCACGTCGGCGGTCGCGCGGCCGGGTCCGATCTCCGCCGAAGGATCCGGCACCAGGCGCGCCCCGATCCAGTTCGCGAAGTCGTAGCCCGTGGCGTCGCCGGCCCCTCGCACCGCCAGCTTCAATTCCTGCGCGCCGGCCACCGGGACGTGCACCGCTCGCACGGGGTCGTCCTTCGCAAGGGGGCCGCTGTCGAAGCGCATTTCGCCGTCGACGTACACCTCGAACCGGACCGAAACGTTCCGGTCGTCCTGCCACTGTACGCCCACCTCGGCTTCGAAGGCCGAGAACGCGCCGTCCAGCGCCACGACCATCTCGCCCCCCGCGTAGTGGCCGATCCCCGTCGGGTAGGTCGTCTCGCCCACCCGCAGCGGCTGAGCTTCCCACCCGGGACCGTGGGCCGACGTGTCGATGCCCAGATGCCACGGGTTGGGACTCCGATACACGATGCGTTCCGCCAACGGCCCGCCGCCGAGTTCCTCGGCCCGTGCCGCGGACGGGGCCGTCCCGAGGAGTGACGCCAGAAACGCCGCTGCGACTCCCGTCATCCGAATTACGGTCCGTGTCTCAATTACGCCCATCCGCCTCGTCTCTCGTGTTTCGCGCTCGCCGTCGCGAGCGACCGCCGCTGACTCAGGACCATCGATACCATCGCGTATATCTGCCAGAACTATGTGTGTATGTTCCCGCGCTTTCCGGGATCGGCTGCCCGCTCCCGAGCCGCTACGGTTCCGCTTTCGGCAGGGGAAGGTCCTCGACCGAAGTCACGGGAGGCGGCAGCCCGTCCGGCTTTCCCAGGCTGTTCGCGAAACCCTGCACGCTCTGCATCTGGGAGGTGTCGGGCGGGGGAACGCGCACTTCAAGCTCCGTGTCGTTGCCGCACCCGACCGAAAAAGGGGCGAGCAGGACACAAAGGGCCACCATACGTCTGGACATCGTCCATCCTCCGATTTGGAAGTTGAGGCGGGACCATCCCGAGGCGTTTCGTTTCGGAGCCGGATGGGGCCGCCCGGCGAAGGGCCTCGCGACCCGTCGGACGGCCGCCATCCGCTGTGGGTGTGTCGTTCCGGGGCGTCAGCCCATGCCGCCGACGTGGCTCAGGTTCCACATCCACGTGGTCATCCCGGGCACCTTCGTCAGGAAGGCCAGGCCCGTCGCCGGCGTCTGCGTGACCAGCATGGGCGCCTTCGCGTTGAGCTTCACAAACTCGACGTGGCCGTCCATGTACAGCACGTTGCTGCCGCCGGGGATGTGGTTGAACCGGATGATGCCGCTGTCGCCCGCGCCCACCTGCTGATGGGTGATGCCTGCGCCGTAGGCGTCCCACATGATGTACACCGAGCTCTGGGCCTTGGCCGAAGCGGCGGGATTGTTGATGTCCGTGATGCGGAAACGTTCGATACCCTCTTTCAACCGCGGGTACGACGTGGGGAGGGAGGAGAGCCCGTCATCGTCTCGCCAGCCCGCGTTCTGCCCCCAGATCGCCGGGATGGGATCGATCTGGTCGCGCGTCTTCCCGTTGCACAGCACGCTGATGACGATGCCGTTCCCGGAGCAGGACGGATCGACGGCCGCGCTGCCTCCCACTTCCGCGATGGACCAGGTCGAGCAGAAGGGCTGGCCGTTCACGGTGTAGTTATTAACGCCTGCCGCCACCGAATCGCTGATGTCAAAGGTCTGGGATTGCGTCGTCCCCAGGTAGGCCTGGTAGCAGTACGAAATGGGGGTGCTCAGCTTGCCGTGGAGACACAGAGACCGGTCCTGAGCGGTGCTGGTCTTGGACTCCGCGATGCGGCGGATCTGGGCGGGGAAATCGGATTCGATCTTCAGCCACTCCCCGAACATGTCGCCGCCCGGATCGCTCGGGCAACGGGCAATGGCGGCGTCGGTCCAGTAATCCGGATAGAGCGAATACGAGTCGATCTGAAGCATCCAGTGCCACGGACTCGTGAGGTACCGGGCCGTCGGCGGGAAGTACCCCTTGTTCTCCGCGGCGTGCATCTTGCAAATCACGCCCCACTGCTTCAGGTTGTTCTGGCAACTGGCGCGGTTGGCGGCTTCCCGCGCCCGCGCCAGAGCCGGCAGCAATATGGCGGCCAGAATCCCTATAATGGCGATTACGACCAAGAGCTCGATCAGCGTGAAACCTCGACGGCGTGTCTTCATCATGGCATCGCTCCTTGGTTAGGGTATGACTTCCGGAACACGCTGCAACGGACACGGTGAAAATAACGGCTCTATTGCGAATCGGTCCCGCCGCGATCTCGAACTCCGACGGCGAAACGGTCTTCAACTAAGAAAGGAGAGACGGCAAAGGGAAACGGCAACGGCAAACGAACCGGAAGGAGCGGAATTCCCGCCCGCGCGACGCAGGGCGGATCGCGATCCCGAAGCCCCGCCGAACCTTCCTTCGTTTAACCGGATCATGGTGTGCGCCCTTGACTCCGCGTTGCGAGGCCTGTAGCCTATAGAGGAGCGACAGCCCCATTATCGAGAATGCGAGGCTCCTTGTCAATACCCCCTTCAATGCCCCGCGTCTCATGGGAAAAAGGCCCGGCAAGCGCGGTCGATGACCAAAGAGTGGAAGGACTATGAAGAATCCCCTCGGAGACCCCAAAGCGGTAGGCGCCCGACTCAAGAAACTGCGGGAGTCGTCGGATTTCTCTCTCCGCGAACTCTCCGCGCGATCGGGCATCGCGGCAAGCTTCCTGTCCAAAATCGAGGCCGGCAAGGCCTCGCCCACCATCATGACCCTCGTGCGGATCGTGGAGGCCCTCGACCTTGACGTGGCGGAATTCTTCCGCGAAGGGCCCGTCGAAGATCCCGCCGAGGCCATCGTCTTTCCCCGCAAGGCCATGAAGGCCCTCCGCGGGACGGATCGCCACTGGGTGCTGGCCTTCCCCAGCCACCCGTCGATCCAGGTCGAGCTCAGCTACAACGAGTACGAGCCGCAGACCCGGACCCAGGAACTCGAGCGCCATCCCGTCGACATCTGCGGATGGGTGTTGAAAGGACAGCTCACCCTCGACGTCCCCGGGCGGGGCGTCTTCCGTGCCTCCAAGGGCGACGCCTTCTACATCAAGGCCGGCACCGAGCACGTCTCGCGAAACGAACGCAGCTCGACGCTTCAGATGGTCGTGGCCCGGATGACGCGCTGGGTGGGACTCGAACACATGCTGCGCGAGTCGCCGGAACAGGCCGAGACCGCGTCTTCCCCCGGATCCCGCGCCTGATCGCGACACGCCTCCTCTAAGGGCGCACCGATTGCGTCGCGCGGATCGGTCGGGCGGGAAAAAGCGAACTCAGGGAATGGCGAGGGTGGCCATGGGCGCGGACCCGCGCGGGACGGATACCGGCTCCAGCGAGGTGGGGGTCCGCCGCACCACCGGCACGGGCAGCATGTAGCACAAGGGCACGCCGATCTCGCCCCGAAGTTCGCGGGTGGCGAGTTCCACCGCCTTCTCGCCCGCCAGGGTGAAATCGGGAACGGTCGTGTAGAAGTAGGGCCGGACGGGGCACTGGTCCGCCGTGTTGTCGAATCCGGTCACCACCAGATCGCCCGGCACGGCAATGCCTTCCTCGCGGGCCTCGATGGCCAGACAGATGGCCAGCTGATCCTCGAGGGCGATGACCGCGGTGCACCGGTCGCGGTCCGCGGCCCAGCGGTGCAACAGCCCCGCGCACTGCTCAATAAGGGGCGCCGCGTTTTCCCGGGTGCGGATGTGCCAGAGCCACGAGGGCTCGGCCGCCACGCCCGCCTCGGTCAGCGCCGCCACATAGCCCAGGTAGCGGTCGTGGTTCGACGGCCAGAACATCCGGTTCTCGCCGCCGAAGGCCGCCATGAAGGCGATGCGGGTGTGACCCTCCGAGAGGAGAAGGCGGGTCATGTCATACCCCGCGCCGAAATTGTCGAAGACCACCTGCGACCGCCGATGCTGGGGCAGGCCCATATCCACGAGCACGATGGGGATGTCCGTGAACATGCGGTTCAGATAGTCGTGCTGCAGTTCGCTCTCCGTGCGCTGGCTGGGGTTCAATACGATGGCCCGGCAACCCGACGCCACCAGCCGCGCCACCGTCTCCTCCTCCCGCTCGTACCCGTAATCCTGGCCGTGGGCCACCATCACCTGCCAGCCCAGGCGCCGCGCCGCACGCTCCACCCCCGCCAGGATCCGCATGTGCAGGTCCGGCCGCGCCGCCTCCGGAAAGGCCAGCCCGATGGCCTGACCGGCCGCCCCCGCCCGAGCGGCGTCCCGCTCCGCCACAAAGGCCCGGCCTCCGCGCCCCTTGCGCACCAGGCCCTGGGCGAGCAACTGGCCCACCGCGTGGGCGATGGTCGCCACCGACGCCCCGTATTCCGCCTCGAGGGCACGCATGCTCGGCAGCGCATCGCCGGGCTGAAGCCGCCCACTGGCGATGTAGTCCGCCCGGATCTGCTGCGCCACTCGGGACGCCATGGAGGGTCGCATCAACGCACGGTTTCCAATCTTGAGTGTTTAAACAAAAAATTCATCCAGCCGGCCCAGCCTAACACGGATCCGCCCCCGTTGCAACCCTCCACCGCAACACACCGCCCTCGTTACGCGCTCCTTTCGCGATCAAACTGAAAATAAAGGCTTTTCCTTTGAGACATACCCGGAGATTTCCCGGCCGACCCGCCCCTTTTTCCGCCAAGAAACCGATCCCTGCCTCTTGACGAACGGCCGGAGCTATGCTAGGTTTGATTAAACAGTTGAATCCGTTTAGACAAATCCGCCGGCCGGGGAGGGGGTTCCGTGCAGCGTCCTCCCATCGGGAGTCGGCCCGGCGGAGACCCACCGTGCTTCTCGCGCCTCACCGATGTGGCGTTACCCGGTCAAGAGTCCCCGGGAGGACTCTCGGCCGTTAGACCTCATAGCGTAAGCGACCGGACAGAGGAGAGAACTCATGCGCGAACAGAGAGGTTTCACCCTGATCGAGCTGCTGGTGGTGATCGCCATCATCGGCATCCTGGCAGCCATACTCTTGCCGGCATTGGCCCGGGCAAGAGAGGCGGCCAACCGCGCTTCCTGCCAAAACAACCTCAAGCAGTTCGGCGTCATCTTCAAGATGTTCGCCGGCGAAAACAAAGGGACGTTTCCCGCCGGGCAGCAATGGAACATCCACGGCTTCGGCTGGAATTTCGGCCTGAACGCCATGGGCACGTTCTACAACGAGATCCCCCACGCCGACTGCTGGGCCCACCCCGGCGGGGCGGGCTGCACCACCCCCATCTCGGACCGCGGGTCCCAGGGGCTGTATCCGGACTACTGGACCGACATCGCCATCATGATCTGCCCGTCGGATTCGCGTAGCGGCAACACCTTCCAGGGCCTGAACTGGGCCATCCCCGAGGATTTCGTCGGGGCCGTCAACAACGTGACGGGCAACGACTGGATCTCGAAGGCGGTGAAGAACGCCTACCTGTCTCATGCGCTGTCGTACGTGTACATGCCTTACGCGGCGCGCACCGGCTCGCAGGCCAACGATCTGCTCCACATCGTCGCGAACTGGGCCATGGGCAGCTTCCAGGAGCACATCATGGGCGTCGGCCCCGGCGACGTGGTCGCGCGAGGCGGCCGCCCGGAATGGAGCCTCATCGCCTGGTGGGAAGGCCGCGGAGCGGTTGACACCATCGACGCCCAGAACCATCCCGCCAGCCCCCGCCACGGCAACTGGAAAGACGACGACGGCAGCCCGCTGCCGGCCCAATATCACCGCCTCAAGGAAGGCATCGAGCGGTTCATGATCACCGACATCAACAATCCCGCCGCGGGCGCCAAGGCCCAGAGCGAGATCTTCGTGATGTGGGATGCCTGGGCCTCCGACGGCAACATCCACAACGCCAGCGCTCCGGGGAGCGCCCCCGCCGCCGCCCGGTTCAACCACATCCCGGGCGGGTCCAACGTGCTCTACATGGACGGCCACGTCGAGTTCGTCAAGTACCAGTCCAAGGCCCCCGTGTACGCTCCGCCCAACAACCACGACAACCTCAGCTCCCAGATGGCGTGGTGGGCGCACCTGTTCGGCGGCTACGGCTGAGGCCCGCCGTTCGACGGCGCATTACCCCATAAAACGTACCGTTCACGGTTGCCGCGGGTTCCACCAGGGCCCGCGGCAACCGCCGTACCCGGAGGGCCGCCATCGCCGCTCTCCGGGCCTTTCCCGGAACATCACCGCAGCAAGACAATGCACCTTGGAGTCGCAGACATGACCCGTTGGATTCGAGGATTCGCCCTGCTCGGAATCGCGGCGCTCGCCTTCGTCGGCTGCCGAAGCGAGGAAGTCGACGTCTTCGAGGGCTACTCCGAAGAGGAGAAGGCTCAAGCCCTCCAGGAGCAGCAGGACGCGACCGCCATGACCGAGCAGATGATCAACTATCAGCAACAGCAGATGCAGGCGCTCATGCAGCGCAATCAGCAGGGCGGGGCGGCCCGGTAACGGCGGCCTGCCCGAAGCAAGCGCCCCCGCTTCGCTTCGGCCCCCAAAGAGGGAGACACGGATAACGGCGAGGTTGGGGATAAATCGGACGGAACACAGAAACGGCGCCGGGAGCATGGATTTCGCTCCCGGCGCCGTGCCGTGTGTGACGCAACAACAGGGTTAGACGGCGGCTTCCTCGCCTTCGGCCGCCCGGCGCGTCTTCTTGCGCCGACGCGAACCCGGCTCCGGCTTGCCGCTGGTCGTCGGGGTGTAGCGCTGCTGGAAGCGCTGCAGGTAGTACGAGATGGGCCCGGCGACGTAGATCGACGAGAACGTGCCCACCAGGATGCCCACGATGAGCACGAAGGCGAAGTCGCGCAACACCGCCCCGCCGAAGAAGAACAGCACCACGCACACCACCAGGGTCAGCACCGAGGTCAGCAGCGTGCGGCTCAGGGTCTCGTTGACGCTTCGGTTGACGATCTCCAGATAGGACAGGCCCCGGCCTCGGTAGATCTTCAAGACCTCGCGGATCCGGTCGAAGACCACCACGGTGTCGTTGAGCGAGTAGCCCACCACCGTGAGGATGGCCGCCACCACCTCCATGCTGATCTGGCCGCCGATCATCGCGAACAGGCCGACCGTGATCAGAACGTCGTGGACCAGTGCGACCACGGCGCCCAGCGACAGCAGCAGGTTAAACCGGAACCACACGTACAACATGATGAAGAAGGTCGAGTACAGCACCGCGAGGATGGCGTCGCGGATCAGTTGCCGGCCCACCGCGGGACCCACGGTCTGGATCTGCTCGACCACGACCCTCGAGGCGTCGCCGTCCACCAGCGGCGCCAGGTACTCCGTCACCTGGGCCACCACGCTCGCGCTGTCGACCCCTTCTCCGGATTCGGCCGCGGCCTCCGACTCCCCGACCCGGGCGGCCAGGGGCTCGTCGGCATGGCCCAGATGCACCAGGAACCGGGTTGCAGCAAGCTGCTCGCCCGGGCTGCGGTATTCCTGGACGCGGACGTCTTCGAAATCGTCGGTCTCGAGGGCCTCGCGGAGCTGACCCACGTCGAGGTCCGGAGCCCCGTCGAACCGGAGAACCAGGTTGGTGCCGGTGGTGAAGTCGACGCCGAAGTTGCTGGGTCCCTCGATCTGGCGATAGGTGAACACGCCCAGGCCGATGATCATCACCGCGAGGCTGGCGACGATGGCGTGAACCCGCTTGCCCATGAAGTCGATGTTGGTGTCCATGGGGATGATCTCGCCCATCTTGACTTCCTTGAACAGACCCCGCCGGGTCAGGAAGTCGTAGATGGCTCGGGTCACCACCACGGCCGAAAACACGCTGGTCAGGATACCGATGCTCAGGGTCACGGCGAAGCCCTGGACCGGGCCCGTGCCGAACTGAAGTAGCACCAGTGCCGCAATAAGAGTAGTGATGTTCGAGTCGAGAATGGTGGCGGTGGCGCGGGAGTAGCCGCTTTCAATGGTGGCCAGCAACGAGCGGCCGTTGCGTTTCTCCTCGCGCATGCGCTCCAGGATTAGCACGTTGGCGTCCACGGCCATGCCGATGGTAAGGATGAAGCCCGCGATGCCCGGCAGGGTCAGCGTGGCCTTGAAATAGGCCATGAGCGCCATCAGCATCAGCGCGTTCACGAGCAGGCCGATGTCCGCGATGATGCCGTTCACGCGGTAGTACACGGCCGTGAGAATGATCGACAGTAGGATGCCCACCAGGGCCGAGATCACGCCGCTGCGCACCGAGTCGGTCCCCAGCGTCGCCCCCACGTACCCCGTGAAGTCCTCGCGAATCGGCACGGGCAGGTTACCCGAGCTCAGGGCGTTGGCCAGGTCGATGGCCTGTTCCCGCGAGAAATTGCCCGTAATCTGGCCGCTCTCGCGGATCACGCTCTGGATCACCGGCGCCGACACCGCCACGTTGTCCACCACGATCGCCATGGGCTGGCCGATGTTCTGGCCCGTGACCCGGCCGAACTTTTCCGCCGCCGCCGCGTTCCAGCCGAAGAGGATCATGTAGTTGCCCTGGGGGCTCTGGGGATCGGGCCGGGCCACCGCCATGGTCAGCCCCTCGCCCGTCATGATCGGCTCTTCCTCCACCAGGTAGAGCTCGTGGTAGGGCGGGTCCCACGGATTGGGCCGCTGCCCCAGGATGATCGCCCGACCTTCCGGAATCAGGCCCGGTTCCTGCGCCGCCTCCTGAAGGACCTGCTCCACCCGGTCGTAGTTCTCGACCGGAACGACGAAACGCCCTCCCTCCGCATCGAGGAAGGGCTTGAACCGGTTCGGGAACCGGTCTTCGATCTTATTCACTACCATGCGGGTCTCGTTGTTGCCCGCCACGATGTGGAAGGTGAGGTACGCCGTCTGGGTGATGAGCCGCTTGGCGCGGTTGACGTCCTTTTCACCGGGAAGCTGAACCTGGACCTGGCTCTCGCCCAGGGCCTGGATCAGCGGTTCCTGGGCCTCGAACTGTTCCACGCGCCGGCGCACCGTCTGCAGCACCGTCTCCTGGAGCTGCTTGGTGATGTCGCGGCGGCTCATGCCGGGATACTGCTCCTCGATCTCCTCCCAGTCGGCCTGGTCGAGGTCCAGGCCCAGCACCATGTGCACGCCGCCCTGGAGGTCCAGCCCCAGGTTGATCACCCGGTTCCGGTCGAACTCGGCCCAGCGTTTGACGCTCTTCCACGCGTCGCCCAGCAGGGACGGCTTTTCAAAGACCGAATCCTCCTCGGCCCATTTCGCCAGGCGCGCCTCCCGCGCCTCCGGCGACAAGAGCATCCACCCCACGGTCGGATAGATGTAGATCAGCGAGAGCACGATGGAAGCCCAGATGATGATCGTTCTGAGCGTATGTTTTTGCATGGTTGGCTCCACTCACGGCGCCCGCCGGTCACTCCCGGTGGCCGGCTCCGATCGGCGCCTCGGTCTCGTATCGGCCTCGGCTACTTGGACTTCTCTTCGTCTTCTTTGTTGAGCACGCGCGTGATGGCGCCCCGCAGGAACTCCATCTTGATCGGCGGCTCATCGCTCACGCGTAGCACCGCTTTGTGCTCGGTCAGGCCGACGACCGTCCCCATCAACCCCCCTTGCGTAACCACCTTGTCGCCTTTGCTGAGGCTTCCGAGCATCTCTCTCCGTTCCCGCTCCATCTTTCGTTGCGGGCGGATGATCAGGAAATAGAAAATGGCGATGAACACCCCCAGGAACAACAGGCCCGACGCACCCCCAAAAAGGCCTCCCGGCGGCGGGGCGGTCGGGGTCGGCGTCCCCGTCTCCTGCGCAAACGCAAGACTCCACACGTTCGATGCTCCTCCTCTGCGACGCGGAAAAAATTACGAGTTCGTCGGAATACGGTAAATCGGGATTGAACTCCTCGTTCCAACGAAATCCGAGTTCAATCCCGATCCGCCTCTTCCAAGTCTGCAACTTCCATCGAGACCGGTTGGAAACGGTCCTGGGTCGGCCCCGCCGGCGTCCGGCCGTCCCCGATCCCTGCGAATGCTTCCACCCGGGCCGGCCCTTACGCGCGGGAACCGCCCGATTGCCCCAGAACGGCGCCCTTGAATACGCGATACTGCCCCGCTTGTATGGCGCGGCGCGCAGTAACGGCCAATTGTAACATGAAGAAAAGGTTGTGTAAAGTGTTCAGCCGCAACGCCGAAATCTCTCCCGCCCGGTACAGGTGGCTGAGATAGGCCCTCGAATAGGTGCGGCATACCGGGCACGCGCACGCCGGGTCCAGCGGACCGAAATCCGTGGCGTATTGCGCGTTCTTGATGTTGATCCGGCCCTGCGACGTGAACAGGCTGCCGTTGCGCGCGTTCCGCGTTGGCATCACGCAATCGAACATGTCCACCCCCCGCTCGATCGCCTCCAGCATGTCCTCCGGCGTCCCCACCCCCATGAGGTAGCGCGGCCGATCCTCCGGCAGTTGCGGCGCCACCCAGTCCACCACCCGATACATATCCTCCTTGCTCTCCCCCACGCTGACGCCGCCGATGGCGTAGCCCGGGAAATCCAGCGCCACCGTGCGCTCCACGCTTTCCCGGCGCAGGTCTTCGTACACGCTCCCCTGGACGATGCCGAACAGGGCCTGCCGCTCGTCCGCCTCGCGCTCCCGCCAGCGACGCTTGCACCGTTCCGCCCAGGCCGCCGTCATCCGCATCGACTCCGCCGCCTGCTCATGCGTCGCGGGATGGGGCGTGCACTCGTCGAAGCACATCATGATGTCCGCCCCGATGGAGATCTGGACGTCTATCGCCTTCTCCGGCGTGAACTCGTGGCGCGACCCGTCCAGGTGGCTCTGGAAAATCACCCCTTCCGGCGTCACCTTGTTCAGCCCCTGCAGGCTGAACACCTGGAACCCCCCCGAATCCGTCAGGATCGCCCGGTCCCAGTTCATGAACCGATGCAGTCCCCCCGCCCGTTCCAGCACCTCCGTCCCCGGCCGCAGATATAAATGATAGGCATTGCCCAGGATGATCCGCGCGCCCAAGGTCCGGAGATCCTCCTGCGACAGGGCCTTCACCGAGCCCTGGGTGCCCACCGGCATGAACACCGGCGTCTCGATCTCGCCGTGAGGCGTCCGGATTCGGCCCGCCCGCGCCCCGCACCCCGGATCCCGCGCTTCAATCGTAAACTCCATGAATCCTCGCAGCCATCGGCCTTCAACTGCCCTTCCCCCAAGGGCCCGACTCACCGCCCCCGGAAGAGAACGCACCTGTATAACCTAGGGCCCGCCCATGAAGCGAGCCTCCCCCCGAAACCCCGTTCCCCAGCCCCCCCTATTCCCCAGGAGGATGAATTCGCAAGGACTCGGGCCGGCAAATGAATCCACTCGTCACCGGAGCCGCCGCCGTCCGAGCCGATCATTTCCCCGAAGGGAATTCATATTCAGCGCCTTACCCCAACCAACGCCCCGACCGTTCCGGGATCACCCTCCGCCCGTGAGGAAAATTCCCCGAAGGGGATACATAACTTAGCCCAGGGTCAGCGAGCGACAGCGAGCGCCACCCTGGGATCAGGACCACCACCCGCCCCCGTCTTTTCCCCGAAGGGGATACATACATAGCGATGCAGGTTAACCATGGGACGGGACTGTTCCGCCACCGGCGACCGTCCCGCCCACCGTGGGACTACGAGGACTGCGCTGAGCGAGGCGGTGAGCCTGCTTCCACCCGTCATTGCGAGGAGCGGCCCGCCGGGGAATCCATACGGGAGGAGGGGGTGCGTCGGTTTCGTCCGCACCGTCCGTGGGCGCCCCGACAGAGCGACGCGGCAATCTTTACCTATGGGATGACGAGGACTTCGCGGACAGGGATCACCGGCTCAGGTGAGATTGCCGCGTCGCTCATGTATGGACGCTTCGGGACGGCAATGGTGCGCATGTGTTCAAAGGCGCCCAGGCG
>CAYVOE010000086.1:0-14221 GCA_964452795.1 uncultured Nitrospiraceae bacterium | reverse complement strand
GATGTACGCGCAATTCATCACCCGCCGTCCGTCGGAATGGAGGGCCAGGTAGCCGGCGGCGCAGCGGCTGTTCCGGTCCAGGTTCAGCACCAGCCGGCTGAACCGCCCCGGGGCGTAGCCGAGCCGGCGCAACCGATCCGCCGCGGCGCTCAGATGGATCCGCGCATCGTCGGGGAGTTCCGCCTCCGCGCAGGGCCGCTCCGCCTCCTCGGCGGGCAGCCACACGTGCTCCCCCGGAAACTTGATGGCCTTCAAAATCAGTGCGACGGGAAACCCCACGGGCCCCCCGAAACGCCAGCATTCTCCGAGCGTGAGACCGCGGAAATTCTGCCGATAGACACCCCGCTCGAGCATGTCGTCCAACCCTCCGGCGACGCCTACCGTGATTGTCCACCCGGCACAGCCTAGCACGGTCCCGGGTCGCGAAGCGATCCGCCTTTCGTCCCGCTAATCAGGCCGAAGTGGATATATGGGGGGTTATCCGGTCGGAATCACATCCCGAGGCCGCCGTCCACCTGCAGGACGGCGCCGGTGATGAAGGACGCGTCTTCGCTCGCGAGGAACTTCACGCAGGCGGCGACTTCGGCGGCGGTGCCTTCGCGCCCCAGAGGGGTGCGGCCGATGATCACCTTGCGCGCCTCGTCGGGGATGGCGGCGGTCATATCGGTGGCGATGTAGCCGGGAGCCACGACGTTCACCGTGACGTTGCGGGAGCCCAGTTCCTGGGCCAGGGCCTTGGAAAAGCCGATGAGTCCGGCCTTGGCGGCCGCGTAGTTGGTCTGGCCGGCCTGACCGTGGAGGCCGATGACGGAAGACAAGTTGATGATCCGGCCCCACCGCGCCTTGAGCATGTCGCGCGCGGCGGCCCGGCAGCAGTAGAACGGTCCGCTGAGGTTGGCGGCGATGACGGCGTTCCAGTCATCGTCCTTCATGCGCATGAGGAGTCCGTCGCGGGTGAGTCCGGCGTTGTTGACCAGGATGGTGACGGGCCCCAGGTCGGCCGCCACCGCCTTCAAAAGGCCGTCTACGGCGGCGGGATCGGCCATGTCGGCGCCGTACCCCCGAACGCCCGGCCCGATCTCGGCCGCGGCGGCCGCAGCCGTGTCGGCGTTGCGCCCGCACACCGCCACCGAAGCGCCGTGCTGCGCGAAGAGTTCGGCACAGGCCCTGCCGATGCCCCGCGTGCCGCCCGTCACCAACACCACCTTGCCTTGAAACTCGCTCACCGCTCCTCCTTCAACGCATCCGCGCTTTCGATCGTTCCGGCGGTCTCCACTTGAGGACCGCCCTCCATCCGCTTGGCCAGACCTTGAAGCACCCGGCCGGGTCCCACTTCCACGGCGGGCACGGGCCCGATGGTTCGCATCACATCGGTCCAGCGCACCGGGGCCGTGATTTGGCGACCCAGCAGGTCGCGGATCTCCTCGGGGTCCGTCACGTCTCCGCCCGTCACCGACGATACGAAGCGCACCGCCGGCGGCCGAAACGCAACGTCCGCCAGGGCCCGGCGAAAGCGGTCCGCGGCGGTCTCCATGAGGCTCGAGTGGAAGGGGCCCGACACCGGCAACGGCAGCACGCGCCGGGCGCCGGCCGCCTTGAGCGTGTCCGCGGCGGCTTCCAAACCCGCCCGGGTCCCCGAGAGGATGGTCTGCTGAGGCCCGTTGTAGTTGGCCACCTCCACGCCGTCGGGCAAGGCCGCTTCGATGGCCTCGGGATCGAGGCCGATGACGGCCGCCATGGCTCCTTCCGGCACGTCTTCCGACATGAGCCGGCCCCGGAGCTGCACCAGGCGGAAGGCGTCCGGGAAGGTTAATACGCCCGCCGCGATGAGTGCGGAAAATTCTCCGAGGCTGTGGCCGGCGCACCCGGCGGGCCGGATGCCGCGAGACTCGAGGTGGCGCGCGATGGCGGCCTCGACGGCCAACAGGGCCGGCTGCTGAACGCGGGTGTGGCTCAGCGCCTCTTCGGATCCTTCAAACACGGTGGAGAGGAATTCGGCTCCGGCAAGTTCGGCCGCCTCGTCTAAGACGGCCCGGGCGGCGGGAGAAGCTTCGTAAAAGTCGCGGCCCATGCCCGGGGCCTGGCTCCCCTGGCCCGGAAACAGGAAAAAGGTCACCCCACGCTCTCCTGCTTCTCGAAGACGGTCTCGCTCGCTTTCAACCGCTCTTCGGCCCGCCGCAATTCGCCGATGCCCTCGCGAATGTAGCGGGTAATCTCCTTCTCGACGGTCTGAACCGCGCCGCGAATGCCGTTGGCCACCCCCAGGGCTTCCGTGGCGCCGTGGAGAATGTGGACCACGCCGTTGACGCCCAGCAGGGGCGCCCCCGCGTACTCGTTCGAGTCCACGTTCCTCTTGATGCGGCGGAACGCCCCCCGGCTGAACAGCGCGCCCAGCTTGCTGGTCCAGGTGGCCTCCAGCTCGCGCCGGAGCAACTGCGCCATGAGCGCCGCGGCGGCCTCGCTGGTCTTCAGCACCATGTTGCCGACGAACCCGTCGCAAATCACCACGTCGGCCATGCCTTGAAACATGGCCTTGGGCTCGACGTTTCCGATGAAATGGAGGTTCCGGGCGGTGGCCAGGTGGCGGTGGACCGCCTTGGCCAGCTCGTTGCCCTTCACCGTCTCTTCGCCGATGTTGAGCAGGCCCACGCGCGGCCGCTTTACGCCCAGCACCCGCATGGAATAAGCGGTGCCCATCTCGGCGAACTCGCAGAGATGTCGGGCGCTGCAGTCCACGTTCGCGCCCTGGTCGAGCATGCACACCGGGTCGCGCGCCGTGGGGAGCATGGTGCAGATGGGCGCCCGCGACACACCCTCGATGAACCGCAGCATGATGTGGGATCCCACAACCACGGCACCCGTGTTGCCCGCGCTCACCACGCCGTCCACCTTGCCTTCCTTGTGAAGGCGCAAGGCCACCCGAAGCGACGAATCCCGCTTGCGCCGGAACGCCGCCATCGGGTCGTCCTGCATGGTGATGGCCTGGGAAGCGTGGACGATGCTGATGCCTTTCCGCGAAGGAAAGGCCGCCAGCGCCGGCTCGAGCTTCGCCTGATCGCCTACCAGCACCACCTCGATTCCGTCCGCCCGGGCCGCCATGACAGCCCCTTCCACCTCCGGAAACGGGGCCCTGTCGGATCCCATGGCGTCAACGGCTATGCGCATGGAGTTTTCCCCCTGCCGCTCCTCACGACGAATTAGTCGCCGCCGGGGTTGATAACCAGGCGGTCCTTGTAATGACCGCATTTCGGGCACACCTGATGGCGTGGCACCGCTTCTCCGCAGCTCGAGCACGCCACCAGGGCGGGCGCCTCGAGGCGATGGTGCGAGCGACGCGTGTTTCGACGGGTCTTGCCCGTTCGTCTCTTGGGTACCGGCACTGTCTACTCCTCCGAAGACTTGTTCTTCAGGTCGGGGAACAGGTCCTTGAGCTTCGCAAGCTGCTCGTTGCCCCCCGTCCGTTCCGCTTCCTCAGCCGGACACTGGCACTCTTCCCGGTTCAGGTTCGCCCCGCATCGGGGACACAGGCCGGCACATTCCTCTTCACACAGATACTTCAAGGGAGCCGCCAGGGCGACTTCCTCCCAAATCAGGGGACGCAAATGGATCTCGTCGCCCTCGATGGCCACGGGAAGCGTGCTGTCTTCCACACCGACACGATCCCCGGCCTCTTCCGAAAGTTTCTCGACCGCGCTCAGAGCGTCCTTGCTGAAGACCCAGACCGCGTCCACCGAGAAGGGCACTTCCGCCCGCTCGAGGCAACGGTCGCAGGGCCGCACGTAGGCACCCGTGAGGTCTCCGTGAAATACATAATCGTCGTCGGCCCGGGACAGGATGCCGGTAATCCGCACTTCGGTTACCGACATCGCCTTGGCGCCCTCCGGACGCAAGTCCTCCTCGAACGCGCGGATGTCGATGGGAAGGCCCTTATCCTGGATGGCCGACAACGGGATCGTCAACTTATCCACGTCATCACCACCTTCTTATGCTGCTGCGCTGCCTGCGGTCGAGCAACGGGGTTCGGCCACCGCACCGGCCGGCAAAGCGCGAGGCGCCGGCCGCGTCGGTCGGAAGCAGCATCCCACCGCCGGTCGAATCGTATCGCGCCGGCGGACTCTTCGCAAGAGCCCGCCACAGGCGTGAGGCCCTCTCGCCCATCGAGAACCCGGTGTGGCCCAGGGAATCCATGCGCCAACGGGCGCGGCCACGTACCGATGAAAAACGCCCCACAACATAGCAAAGGAACAGCTTCCAAGTCAAACGCTATTCCCACCGTATCTTAAGCCGCGACAAGCGATTCGGTGGCCGGTTTCCCTTGACCCGGCCTCCGCCGGGCGGGTAAAGTCCGATGCTGTGGCCGGCCGGCGCGGAACCCGGCCGAAGGGGACAAATCGGAAGCGAGGAATGCGAGTACGGCAATGCTTTGCCCGCGCGGCCACCGCCGCCGCGGCGGTCCTGATATTCACCGGCTGCGGGCCCGACGCCACCCCGTCCGACATCCCGCCCGATGCGCTGCCCGCCGCGCCCCGCCCCGTCGAGGCGACGGGCGACCTGCCCATCCGGCTGGCCCGGGTCGAGCATCGGCGAAGCCTCGAGGAGCCCCGGGAGCCGCGGACGCTTCGTCTGGAAGACGCCACGGTCCATCAGGGGGGCGCATCCCCCACGGAAGAGGGCCTCCGCCTCCTCCCCAACGGCCCGTCGGCGCCCCGGCTCGAATGGGTCCTGGACCCGCCGGTGGACGCCCTCGAGTACAACCGCCTCCGTGTCCGGGTAAAGGCCGAGGCGGGTCACGGCTGCCACATTACCTGGATAAGCGACGTCGCCCGTCGCTTCGAGAGCCATCCGGGGACCTATGTGCCCCTGTTTCCCGACGGCGCGTTCCATACCTACACCCTGAGCCTGTCCGGCGACCGCGTCCCGGCGTGGACCGGCAAGATCCCCCGCCTGCTCCTGACGCCCGCCGACGCCGCCGCTCCCGTCGAGGTCGAGTCGGTCGAACTGGCATGGGATCCGCCGGAGGCGCCCCTCCGCATCTCCATCGACAACCGCACCCACGAGGCCCTGCCCGCCACCGTCCGCGACTATTCCTGGCGCGTCAAGGTTCCCCCTCAGGCCCGGTTCACGGCCGGCGCGGGAATCGTGGTCCCCGAACCCGAGTCGCCGCCGTCGGAAGGCGTCCGTTTCATTGCGACCATCGAAACTCCCGACGGCTCCGAGCGGGTCCTCTTCGACCGCGTCCTCGAACCCGGCACGGAAGACCGCCCCCGGCCCTGGGTAGCGTTCGAGGCGGACCTGTCGGAATGGGCCGAGCAGGTCGTTACCCTGAACCTGCGCACGGAACAGGACCGGCCCGGCGCGGGCGCCTACGCCTACTGGGGCAACCCCCTGATTCTCCCGGCCCGTCGGGATCCCGAGGACATACCGGTCATCCTGATTTCCTGCGACACCCTCCGCGCCGACCACCTGTCGTGCTACGGGTACGAGCGGGAAACCACGCCGTTCCTCGATTCCTTTGCCCGGGAGGCCGTCCTCTTCGAGAACGCGGTCACCCAGTACGTCTGGACTCCGGCATCCCACATGACCATGCTGACGGGGCTGTACCCGGAACGGCACGGCGTCGACCACACCACCAATCTCGCCGAATCCGACCGCACCCTCGCCGAGATCCTGTCTGACCGAGGCTACCTCAGCGCCGGGTTTACGGGCCATACCTGGTGGTTTCTGCCCTCCCGCGGCTTCGCTCACGGGTTCGACGTCTACGACATTCCGACGGAACGCGACCAGGGATTCCGCGATGTCTTCGAGAGTCACGCGTTGCTCCAGGCCTGGTACCGGAACCACCCCACGAGTCGGCTCTTCCTCTTCGCCCACAATTACGACATCCATAGCAAGTTCCCCGGCGGATCTTCCGAATTGCCCTATGACCCGCCCCGCCCCGAGTTCCGGCATTTCTCGAAGGAGTTGGGTCAGCCGCCCGCGTTCAAGGCCGAAGTCGACGGCGTCGAACTCACCTGCACGCCCTATCTCGTGGCGGCGGGGAAGGGTGACGTCACCCTCGACGAGGAGCAGCGGCGCTACCTCGTGGCCCTGTACGACGACTGCGTCCGCGCCGTCGACGAGGCCATCCGCCAATTTATGGACGCGCTGAAAGCAGAAGGCCTTTATGACCAGGCCCTCATCATCGTGACCTCCGACCACGGCGAGGATCTGGGCGAACAGGACCGGTACATGCACGAGTCCATCTACGAGACCTGCGCCCGCGTACCCCTGCTCGTCAAGTTCCCGAAAGGTGCCCACGGCGGCCGCCGCGTCTCCGATCCGGTCCAGCTCGTGGACCTCTTCCCCACCGTTCTCGAAACGCTCGGCATCACGGACGGCCCCTCCGTCGACGGACAAAGCCTCCTATCGCTACTCACCGGGAGGGATTCCGCCCGGACCTGGACCTACGTCCGCCACGACCGCCTCGAAGGGGTTCGGGGCCTTGGCTGGAAGTTTCACCGCGCCACCCGCTCCGGCAAGGAACTCCTCTTCAACCTCCTGGACGACCCCTGGGAGTTGAAAGACTTGGCCCCGGACGACCCGCCGGAACTCGCCCTCCTGCGAACGGAGTGGGAGCAACATTACCGCCGCGATACGGGAGGCTGGCATTTCGGGTACGCCGGCGACGACGCGCACAGCGACATGACCCTGCAGCTCGGCACGGACGACCGGTTTCGGCCCTACACCCTCATCCAGGGCGATTGGGGCGACGCCCAGGTGGATGAAATCGTCGCCGCCCCCGACGGCCGAAGCCTCACCGCCCACCTCGTCGCGATCCCCCGCGACTGGGACGATCTCGTCGTGCCCACCGCTTCCCCGGACGGTCGTGTGACCCTTCGCATCATTCCCACGCGACCATTCCTGCTCCGCCTGGGCGACGAGACCCGCGAAGTATCCGGGCCGCTGGAGTTGTCCCTCGACCCCGCCGCCGTGGCCGCCGGACGGCCGGCCGACTTGCCTCCGTCGCCTGTGGACCGGCCGATTCTGGTCGTATGGCGAGAAGAGTCGGTGGCGAGGACCTCGGCGGAGGATTTGTCCGACGACGCGCTGGAGCAACTCAAGTCGTTGGGATACTTCCAATAACGCCGCTTTCCGCAGGCGGGCGCCGATTGGAATCGGATTTTCGGGGACTGGACGGGGAAGGAATTTTCAATCGTGATTGTTTTCGCGAATTGATTCCCCGTCCCCGAGTTGTTACCATTTAACGAGGTGCATGTACCGGGGATGTAGGGCCTGTCGATACGCGGCGTCTCCTCTTCTTCCCGGAGGCACTGGGTATTCCAAACGTTGGACAACCCGTCCCGCAGCGGGCGGACTTGAAGGTGGCAGCTACAATGGCAGACACATTGGCGGTCCAAAACGCCCCGAATGCGGAGGAAACCTACCGGCGGTTACGGTCCCGGCTCGAGGGCTTGATGCCCGACTTCGAAATCGAGCTGAAAGCCGAACTGGCCTACCAGATCAACGTCCTGAAACGCGAATTGAACGCGGTCATTCTCGGACACAACTACATGGAACCCGCTCTGTACCATTCGGTGCCGGACTACGCGGGCGATTCCCTCGAGCTTTCCCGCCGCTCGACCGAGACGGATGCGGATATCATCGTGTTCTGCGGCGTTCAGTTCATGGCCGAGACCGCCAAGATCCTCAACCCCGAGAAGACCGTCCTGATCCCCAGCCTGAAGGCGGGATGTTCCCTGGCCCAGGGGATCACGGTGGCGCACGTGCAGAAACTGCGCGAGATGTACCCGGACGCCCCCGTGGTCAGCTACGTGAACACGTACGCCGACGTCAAGGCCGTGTCCGACTATTGCTGCACCTCGGGCAACGCCGCCAAGGTGGTGCAGCACATCCTCGACCGGGGCGCGAAGCACGTCATCTTCCTCCCCGACGAGTTCCTGGCCAAGAACACGGCCACGGAACTGGGTCTGCCCTTCATTTGCGCCACCCCGGCGGACACCGCGCCGGACCCGCGCATCGACACCTACGAACACGCGGTGATCGGCTGGAGCGTCCGCTGCGAAGTCCACGAGCGGTTCTCCGTGGAGGACATCGCTCAGGTGCGGCGCCAGTTCCCCGACGTGGTCATCCTGGCCCATCCGGAGTGCAGCCCGGAGGTCATCGCGCAATGCGACTACGCCGGAAGCACCAAGCAGATGATCGACTACGTGCGCAAGGTCGAAGCGCCGCGCTACCTGTTGCTGACCGAGTGCAGCATGGCCGACAACATCATCGCCGAGAACCGGGGCGTCGAGATGCTGCGTCTGTGCAGCCTGCGCTGTCCCCACATGGCGCAGATCACCCTCGAGGATACGCTCGAAGCCCTGCAGAAGGTGCAGTACAAGGTGCAACTGCCGGCGGACATCATCGAGAAGGCACGCCTGCCCATCGATCGGATGCTTTCCATCCGGTAGTCCGCCTCGAACGCGACATTCAAAAGGCCGCACCCGACACCGGGCGCGGCCTATTTCATTTGCGTTCGGAACCGCCGAGGCGCGATGGCCTCGAAAGTCTAACTCGCCACGTACTGCTCGATGCTGTCGCGAATGGTCTTGAAGATCCACCTGCGCTTGGCGTCGTCGGTCTCGAGGAGGGTCATGCGGAATCCCTCGTGCGAGCATTGGAACCCCGTGAGAGGCACCACGACGATGCCGGTGGCCCCCATGAGGTAGTAGACAAAGCGCTTGTCGGGGGTCACGTTCTTGACCAGGTCCTCGATGCGCCCACGGATTTGGGGGCTGTCGATGGGCAGGGTCTGGTGATTGTTCAGCACCCCCGGCTTGAACATGACCGTGAGGTAGAACGCGCCCTGCGGCTTGTTGACGATGACGGAATCGCAGCCCTCAAAGGCGTCGACCGCTTCCTGCGCCCGGCCGGCGAAGAGGGCTTCTCGCCGCTTGAGGTGGTCGAGGTATCGGGGATCGCCCATGACCCGCGGGATGGACATCTGGGGCACCGTGGTGGAAGACACCTCGAGACGCTTGGCCGCCAGCAGGCTGTTGACATAGGTGGCGAAATTCTCGTCGCGCCCCTTGTTCAGCACCTCGAGCCAGCCGCAGCGCGACCCCGGCCAGGGGTATTCCTTGCTGATCCCGCGCATGGCGAGGCCCGGCACGTCGCCGATCCACTCGCTCATGTGGAGCCGCGGGTTGCCGTTGTACACGATGTGCGCGTAGATCTCGTCGGTGATGAGGAACAGGCTGTGCTGACGCGCGATCTCGGCGATCTCCTCGAGGATGTCCCGGGGATAGACCGCACCGGTGGGGTTGTCGGGCGACAGGATCAGGATCCCCGCGATGGAGTCGTTGTACTTGACCTTGTTGCGGATCTCTTCCACGTCCGGCATCCAGCCGTTGTAGGGGTCGAGGCTGTAGGTGACGTGGTTGTAGCCGGAATGGGCCGCCTCGGCTGAGGAATGGGTGCTGTAGGCCGGCGACGGGCCCAGGACGCGGGCCTCGCGCCGCAGGAAGCCGTAGACCTTCGCCACGGCGTCGCCCAGGCCGTTGAAGAACATGATGTCGTCGGTGGTGATCTGAACGCCGCCGGGCCGCGCGTTCACGTGAGAGGCCAGGAACTCGCGGGTCTCGAGAACCCCCTGCGTGTCACAGTATCCCCACGATTTGGGTATGTCGATGAGGTCGTGAACCACCTGACGGATCCAGTCGGGGACGATCTCACCTTTCTCGATGGGATCCCCGATGTTTTCCCAGGTAATCTCGCGGCCCATGCCGCGCATTTCGCGCCCCACCGCCACGATCTCGCGGATTTCGTAACTGAGGCTCCGCGCGCCGCTGTGTACAATATCGCGTCTCATATAACACCCCACTCCGTCCTGGGAAAAAAGTAAAGAACGCCCCTGCCCTCGGTGCGCTCCGTATGATCGTCTGACGGCGCCGAAAGGTTGCACGGACAAGACCGTGTCGGGAAGCCCGGACCTCCGGGGCGGGTCGAACCGAAAAAAACTTCAATAGCATACGCTTCGGCGCGCGCCGGATCAAAAGAAAGTCGAAACACAGGTCGCAATGCGACGCGGCAGCCCCTCTTCACACGGCGGGACGAGCCGCCCCCCGGAGAAAGAAAAAGACCGAACCTCGGCCCTCACATGAGGTCGGGGCCGCTCCGGTCGAAATAGCCGATCCGTTCGAGCACCCAGTCGAATTCGCGGCGCTCGACGGGGCTCATGGGCGCCGACGCCGCCGGCGGGACCACGGCCGGGCACGCCAGGATGCCCCGGCGGTGGAGCATGTCCTTGAGCAATTCCTCGGAGTAATCGAGGTAGAACATCAGGTACGGCAACACCCGCCGGAAGTAGATGTCGGCGGCCCGGTCTTCGTCGCCCGCGAGATAGGCCTCGACGACGGCGCCGTGGAGGTCGAGCGCCTCGGTGCCGGTCATGAAGGCCGTGACCCCGATGCGAAGCATGTGGATGAGATGCTTTCCGCCGAAGCCGCCGATGGCCGCCATCCGTCCGCCCGAGAGCTCTCCCAGACGAACCGTCTTGGTGAGGGCGTCGCGTCCCTCCGCCTTCACGTAGTGGATCGTCTCGACCTCGTTGTAGAGCCTCCATAGCAGGTCGGCCGTGAGCAGCGGCGCGCTCTGGGGGGTGTCCTGCACGATGACGGGCAGGGACGAAGCCTTGGCCACCGCCTCATAGTAGCGGAGCACGCCGTCGGCATCGGGCGGGTAGATGTAGGGCGTGCCCACCATGAGCATATCCGCGCCCAGGTCCTCCGCCTCCCGCGCCAGTTCCGCGGCGATCCGGTCGGACGGTCCCGTTACCCCGATGAACACGGGGACCCGGCCCCCCACTTCTTCAACGATAAGCGGAACGAGGCGGCGCCGGTCTTCCTGCGAGAGCTTGAAAAACTCGGAGGCATACCCGAAATGGCCAATGGCCACGGCGCCGCAGCGGAGGCAGTAGGCGACGAGACGGCGCTGGCTTGCCTCGTCGAGGCTCCCGTCTTCCGCCAAAGCCGTGGGCAGGATCGGCATCATGCCCCGAAAAGGGGGACGCGGTACTTTCGATACGGGCACGGCGACTCCTTTCCCTATGCGCTGCGAGCAGACCCCAAACCCCCGTCGAAGGGAAGAAGAGGGCCGGACCTAAAGCTTGCGGATGCGGATGTTCCGGTACCAGACCTCGTGGTGGTGGTCCTGGAGAAACAGGTATCCGCTGAGCGGCAGCTCGGCGTAGGGCGTTTCGAACTTCCCGATGGGCATGGTCATTTTGGACAAATCGACGTCGATGACCTTCCAGCCGTTGTGAACCACCACGATATGCTGTCCCCGGGCGGTGATGTCGAAGGAATTCCATTCGCCGGCGGGACGGGAGACCTCGAACATGGGCGTCACCACGTCGTAGATGGCGCCGCAGGAGTGCTTGTCGGGGTCGCGGCCGTGGCTGTCGAGCACCTGCACCTCGAGTCCGCGGCGGTGGGGCGACTCGGGCTGCGAGCGAAACAGGACGCCGCTGTTGGCGCGGCGCGTCAGCCGGTATTCGATGTGAAGCTCGAAATCGCCAAAGGTCTCGCCCATGTACCCCACGTACTTCAGGGAGCCGAGCGACCCGGGGATGTGGAGCACACCGTCTCGGATCTCGAAGATGTCCGGATGGCCTTGGGCTTCGCGCCAGTGCGGCGCGTGTTCCTCGTCCAGCAGGTCGATGAACCCCTCCCCCGTCGGCGGAGGCGTGGGTTCGCCCACGGGGCGCCCCGGCGTATGGCACACCGCGAGCAGGGCCGGCAGAATGAGACCGAAGACCCGCCGGACGCGGGCCGTCCGTCGCGGTCTTCTCACGGCGCCGGCTTCCCGGGCAGGGTTACGCGGAAGACGGTCCCCCGCCCCTCCGTCGTCTCGTAGGCGATGCCGCCGCCCAGCCCCTCCACCAGGGCCTTGCAGATGGACAGCCCCAGGCCCAGGCCGCTGGACCCGTGGGCCTTCTTGGTGGTGTAGAAGGGTTCGAAGATGAAGGGACGCCGGTCTTCGGGAATGCCCGGTCCCGGGTCGCGCACCTCGACCTCGAGCCGCGATTCCGGACCTACGCGGGCCTCGAGCCGGACCGTTCCCTCGCGAGGCGACACGTCGACCGCGTTCTGGGCCAGACCGTGCACCACCCGGCGCAGGGAATTGGCCGGCACCCGCAGCCGCGCGCATTCCGGGGCCAGGACGGTTTCGAAGCGGACGGCGCGGCGCGCGCATTCCGACTCGAGCAGGGTGGCCACGTCCCGCAGGACTTCGTCGGCGGGCCCGCATTCGGCCTCCCCTTCCTCCGCCGGGCACAGCTCGAACATCTGGCGCACGATGCGGGCGATGCGGTCGATCTCGTCCTGGATCCGGGGAATGTATCCGGCGTACCGATGGTCGGACGGAATGGCGTCTTTCACCAGGAGAAAGGCGTTCTTGATGCCGGCCAGGGGATTGTTGATTTCGTGGGCCACGCGGGCCGCCACCCGGCCCACCGCCGCGAGGTGTTCCATGGCCGCCCGCTGGTACTCGAGCTGACGGACCTGCTCGGTCCGCTCCCGCACGCGGGTCTCGAGCTCCTCGCCGTGGCGACGCAGGCGTTCCTCGGCTTTCTTGCGTTCCGTAACGTCTTCCGTGATGCCGGCGTAGCGGTAGATGCGGCCGTCGGCTTTCCGCACGGGAAATGCGCGGGACTGAACCCAGCGCTCGACCCCATCGGGCCGGAGGATCCGATAGTCCTCAACGAAAAGGCCGTCTCCCCGATAGTTCCGGATGGCTCGCTCGAGCCGAGCGCGGTCGTCGGGATGGACCCAGTCGAGAAAGGTCCAGAAGACGTCGCGGAACGCTTCGGGAGGCCGGCCCCAGATGGCTTCGACCCCGGGGCTGACGTAGCGCAGACCGGGTTTTCCGGTGTCCTTGATCCAGAACACCGCCTGAATATGCTCGGCCAACTGGCGGAACCGTTCCTCGCTCTCCCGCAGGGCTTCCTGGGCGCGCTCGCGAACGGAGACATCGATCATCACGCCCTGGTAAAGGGGGGCGTCGTCGGGGTCGTTCTCCAGAGGAGAGGCCTCGTCGTGGAACCACAGCACGTCGCCGTCGCGGGCCACGATGCGGTATTCCAGCGAAAAACCGGTCCGGCGCTCAACGGCGGCGGACCACGAATCGAGCACGCTCTTTCGGTCTTCGGGATGGATGTGGGCGCACCAGCGGTCGGGGTCGGCCGTCCATTCCAACGGAGTGAGGCCGAGGATCCGCTCGATCTGAGGGCTCACATACAGGGTACTCTCGCGAAGGTGGCCGCGAACGACGTAGGTGACGGCGGGGATACGCTCAACCAGGGCGCGATACTTGCGCTCGCTTACCGACAGCGCTTCCTCGATGTGGTTCCGCTCCTGGATCTCGTCGAGCAGCTCCGTGTTCAGCGCTCGGAGTTGCGCGTTGAGCTCCTGAAGCTCCGCGGTGCGTTCCCTTACGCGCTCCTCGAGGCGCGTCTGGCGCCGCCGAAGGGCCTCCTCCGCCTCTTTCTGTGCCGACAGGTCCGTCACCGTGACGACCAGGTCCGATGCCGCACCGGCCGTCCGCGGACAAGCCGAAAGCAGCGCGGGCAGCGTGGTGCCGTCCGGACGCATAAGCGCGATCTCGGCCGTCGTGCGGCCGCGGAAGGCCCCCTCGAGAAACCGGCTGCAACGGTCCCGGTCGTCGGGCGCCACATAATCCGTCAGATGTCCCGACGCCTCGGCCTTGCGTCCGGTTCCCGTCATTTCCCAGAACCATCGGTTGCCCCCCCTGATCCGATGGTTTCGGTCCACGCGAACGACGCCCTCGCTGAGGTCGTCCACGTCAATGCGGGAATCCTCTTCGTCGGGCGGAGCCATCTACGTGGCGGCTTCGGCGTGTATGGCGGGGATGCCGGTCGCGGCGGAGGCGGCGGCCTCGGCTTCGCGAAGGCGCCGGCGAAGCTCCGCGATCTCGGTCAAGAGCTGTGGGTCCTTCTGCATCCGATCACCGATGGGACCTGCGGTTTCGGGGAGGTTCCCCGGATTCGTGCCTGGCACACGCGTATGAACAGGGCCTGCGGGACCCTCGGTTCCCCTCGGCGGCGAAGGGTACCGGCCGGTGGGCAGAATAGCGCTACCGCCCATAAAACCTCGAGAAACTACGATACCACCCGCCCGATGACGGGTCAATTCCCCTGGCCCGCCGCCTCCCGCTGGGC
>CAYVOE010000085.1:9854-14286 GCA_964452795.1 uncultured Nitrospiraceae bacterium | reverse complement strand
AGCATCCGGTAGATGCTTACCAGCAACGAGTGGCCCAGCGCCGCCACCGCCTTCTGCTCCGAAAAGTTGGGTCAGGCGGCGCCGGCCTTGGGTTCTACTTTTACGGTGTACCCCAGGGCCTCCAGGCGTTTGATGTGGTAGCGCTTGAGCCGGTCGGGATGGAGTTGGTCGAAGTGGTCGGGACCCAGGTCGTGGTACGCCACCCCCTCCTCCAGCATCCGGTAGATGCTTACCAGCAACGAGTGGCCCAGCGCCGCCACCGCCTTCTTGGACCCCTTGCGCGCCCATCGGCGGTACGCCGCATTCGCATACGTCCCCTTCGTGCGCGCCGCCGCCCACGCGCATTGGAACAGCTTGGCCTTGAGCCACCGGTTGCCCTTCCCCGTCCGGCCCGTGCGGCGCTTGCCCGCGCTCTCGTGGTTGCCCGGGCACACCCCCGCCCACGACGCCAGGTGGCCCGCCCGCCCAAACCGGCTCATGTCCGTGCCGATCTCCGCCACAAGCGCGTGGGCCGCCGTCTTATTCACCCCCGGCACCGTGTCCAGCAGTTCCACCGCCTTCGGGAAAGGGACGGATTGGGTCTTCTCGGCCACCTGCGCCAGTTCCGGGGAGGACAGCACCCACTCGATCCGCTCCTCCAGCTCTGCCATCTCCGCTTCGAGGTCCCGGGCCTTGCGCAGCAGCCTCCGCAGCAGGAAGCGGTGGTGCTCCGTGACGTGCCCGTACAGCGCTTCGCGCAATTCGGGAATCTTGCCCCGCAACTGCCGGCGGGCCAGCTGCGCCAGCACCTCCGGGTCCGTCTCGCCCCGCGCCAGCGCCTCCAGGATGTCCCGGCCCGACACCCCCATGATGTCCGTCACCACCGAGGCCAGCTTGATGTTGGCGTCTTCCAGCACCTTCTGGATCCGGTTGACCACCTTGGTGTGGTCTTCCGCCAGGGAGGACCGCATCCGGGTGAGGTCCCGCAGCTCCCGCAGCGGCCGGGGCGGCACGAAGCTGCCCCGCAGCAACCCGTACTGCAACAGCTGGGCCAGCCATTCGCAGTCCTTCCGGTCGGTCTTGCGGCCCCGGATCTGCTTGACGTGGTAGGCGTTGCACACCAGCACCTCAAAGTGCTCCTCGAGCACGTTGAACACGGGCTTCCAGTAGACCCCCGTGGACTCCATGGCCACGTGGGTCACCCCCTTGCTCGCCAGCCAGTCCCGCAAGGCCTCCAGCTCCCGGGTCATGGTGCCGAACCGCTGGACCCGGCTGTAGCGCAGTCGGCCGTCGCTCCACAGCCGCACGCAGGCCACCACCGACTCCTTGTGCACGTCCAGCCCCGCACACCGCTCGTGCAGCACTTCCAAGCCCTGATCGTTGTCCGTGTTCCCGTTCATGGTCGAGTCCTCCTTCATCGTGGGGGCGGCGCCTGGGGGTCCACCGTGCAAGGCATTCTGCTCCACGCGCTCGAGGCGGCAATCTCGGGTACGGTTCCGGACCCGGACCAGACTCGCAACCGGGCTCTGCTCGCCCAAGGAGTGTCGGTCTCGTCCGAAGGCGCCGTCCGGACACCAGCCTACTCCCGTGCGATCGGACTTTTCATCATCTCCGGGTGTGCCGAAGGCTCATGACGACTCGCAATGACGGGAGGGGGCATGGCTCATGTGCCCATCAAGCGCAGGTCTCGTCGTCGTGCGGCATGGGGGCGTCGAAGGGGCTTGGATTGGGACGGCGGGGGCGGGTAGGATGGGCGCGGAAAATGTCAGATCTGGGGGTTCTACTCATGAACGGGTTCATTGCGACGCTGGTATTTTGCGGGAGCGCCTTGTGTTCGGCTCCGGAGCCATCGGTGGCGGTGTATGACGCTCACCCGACGCCGGTCGACGCGGCGGCGCTGGCCGAGGCGGTCTCCGGCCGCGTGGTGGGAACGAAGGACCTGGCGGGCCTGGGCGCGGACACGCTCCTGGTGCTGCCGGACGCCACGGCGTTCCCGGCCGCGGCGGTGCCGGAGGTGGCCGGGTTCATCGACCGAGGCGGTCATCTCCTGACCGTGGGCACGCCGGTCTTCGAGACACTCCTGTATGAACGGGACGGCCGCTGGGGCACGCTGGAACAGACCCTCGCCACGATAGCGCCCGAGCATACGCTGCTGGACTGGTCCAAGGTGGACCTGGCTCAATGCACGCGCGGGACCAACCAGTCCCACATACCGGCCGAGCACATCGTGGCTCACGACGCCCTGTTCATGAACACGGAACTCGTGGACCCCATTGGCTGGGACACGCTGATCGTGCGGCCGGTGGACCCCGCGCCGGCGGACCACGACCTCCTGCTGCTGCGGGCCTCGGGTCGAGGACAGACCAAGTCCATCCTTATCGAGATCGGCGAAAAGGACGGGGCCCGATGGATGGCGGAGGCGCCGGTGACGCGCACCCAGCGCACCATCGGCATCCCGGCGAATCGCTTCGCCTACTGGTACGAGAACCCCTCCAAAGGCCGGGGCGGCGAGGGCGACCGGGTCCGCTTCGACAACGTGGAGTACATCGCGGTCGGATTCGCGGCGAGCCACCAGATGCTTTCGCCGGGCAAGTACGGGTTCACACTCAGCGACCTGTCGACGGGAAAGACGGGAGACGAGTTCTCGGTGCCCGAACTGCCGCGGATCGAGGGTCTGAGTCCATCGTACAAGCTGTTCCGGTCCGACCACGCGACACGGTTCGACGCGGCGCCGGCCCTGGCCGAGGCGAATCTCCCGAAAGCGGGTACGGCGGTGTGGTCGCCCGTGCCGCGGGCGATGCATGCGTCGCCGGAGCGGGGCTACTTCTGGCAGCCCCTGATCAAGGGGTACGACGACCGGGGGTGGTGGGTGAACACGCCCCTGTCGATGACGTGGCTCGACGGCGGCGCCACCGCGGCGTTCTACGGCTTGCCCGTCGAGACGCAGACGACGGCGAACCTGGCGGCGGTGGTGAACGGGGTGCGGCACGTCATCGCGGAAGGTCCGAAGCCCGCGCCGACGCCCGAACTGCTCCCCCTCGGCGACGGCGGGGAATGCATCCGGGTGGAAGACGGCGAGTTCCGGCTCGGCGGCGAGCGGTGGTTCGCCCATGCGATCAACTACTGGCCCCTCTATGTCAGCGGCATGGAACCGCAGGGCTACTTCTCCCATTGGCTCAGCCCGATGTATTACATCCCGGAGCTGATCGACCAGGACCTCGCCCTTCTCGAGGAGCTGGGCGTCAACCTGGTGAGCATTCAGTACACGCGGACCGAGGAAGCGCCGCAGCTCCACGACTTCCTCGAACGCTGCGGCCGCCACGGCATCAAGGCCAACATCTGGATCCTGGGGTCGCACCCCACGGAACCGTCGGGCGACGACGACCTGACGAAGCGGGGCTATCTGGACCTGTTGCGGGCCGCGGACCTGGCGGGCAATCCCCACGTCTTCGCCTACGACCTGGCGTGGGAGCCCATCCTGGGCAGAGAAGACGCGCGGAAGAAGCACGACCCTCTCTTCGAGGCCTGGATCCGCGAGCAGTACGGCAGCGTCGATCGCGCGGAGGCGGTCTGGGGCTCCCCGGCGAACCGTCGCGACGACGGCCGGGTGACGGCGCCTTCGGATGAGCAACTGTTGAACGACGGGCCCCATCGGGTGATGGTGGCGGCCTACCGGCGCTTCGCCGACGACCTCATAAGCCGGCGCTATCGCGAGGTGATCCGTCTCGCCCGCACCATCGACGACACCCACCTCTTCGGGGTACGGTCGGGCTGCGGCGGATCGGGCAGCCTCTGGGCGGTGACCATGTTCCCGTACCAGCTCACCAGCGGCGCGGCGCACCTCGATTTCGTGTCGCCCGAGGGATACGGTTACGGTCCGTCGAACATCAGCAACGCGGCCCTGGTGACGCGCTACGCCCTGTGGGCCGGCCACGGGAAGCCCGTGTTCTGGGCGGAGTTCGGCCAGCACGTGTGGGAAGGCGGCGAGGCGGCCATCGAGAAGCAGCGCGAACTCTACGAGCTCTTCGCCGACATGGTGCGGCGCAGCGGAGCCCAGGGCTGGGCAGGCTGGTGGTTCCCGGGCGGCTACCGCGTGGACGAACGCAGCGACTACGGGATCATCGACCAGGGCTGGATCCCGCGGCCCTCGGCCCGGGTGCTGGGCGACACCGCCGAGTCATTGAAGACGGCCCCGCCGCCGAAGCTCGCACCGCCGATGATCGTCGAGGCCGAACATGCGCCCCAGGGCCTGGCCCGGATCGTGCTCGAACAGGGAGAGGCCTTCCGAGAGGTGTACGATTCCGGCGCGGTCCCCGAGGTGCGCACCCGCGGCACGGGCACCACGTCGCAGGATTGCCCCCTGACCGGCGTGGGCGGGGTGGCGTACACGGCGCCGGGTCCCGTCGAGTTTGTCAACGCCGAGGTGGTCGTCCTGGGTCGGGAGGGCGGCAAC
>CAYVOE010000085.1:0-9844 GCA_964452795.1 uncultured Nitrospiraceae bacterium | reverse complement strand
GTGCGGGTCGAAATCATCAACACGGGCGAGGCCACGCTGTTGCCGCAGGACTGCCGGCTGGTGGTGCAGGGAGACGAGGAACGCACGGTGCCGCTGCCGGCGCCCCTGGGACGGTTCGAGCGCGTCGAGCTGACCTTCCCCGCCGACGGTTCGGGCACGGCCCGCATGCACGCCGACCGCTTCGGTCCCTTTGGAGAACGCGCGACGTTTTAGGGACAGCGCAGTCAGGAGCAAGGCGGGAAGCCCAATCGGGCCTCCCGCCTTTTCTCTTGCACGCTGTAACCCGGCTATGCCTTCGCGGCCGTGAGCAGGTGCTCCTCGGCGTACTCGACGGCGTTGCGGAAGACGGCCAAACCGGCGCCTTCCTCGGGCAGGGCCTCGCGGTACCATCGGGGATGGTGGACGCGCTCGACGTAGGCCTCGGGGTGCGGCATCAGGCCGAACACCCGGCCGCTGGGGTCGCAGATCCCGGCCACGTCGGCGATGGAGCCGTTGGGGTTCTCGGGGAACTTGCCTTCGGCGCGGCGTCCGTCGGCGGCGACGTAGCGCAACGCGACTTGGCCGTTCGCCTCGAGCCGGCTGAGGACGGCGTCGGAATCGGGGATGAACTTGCCTTCGCCGTGGCGCACGGGCAGCTCGAACGACTCGATGCCCTTGAGCCACACGCAGCGGGTCCCGGGCTCGACGCTCAGGCGGACCCACCGGTTCTCGAATCGGCCCGAGTCGTTGTGGGTCAGGGTGACTTCCTGGACGAACTCGCCGTCGCGCAGGGGGAGGATGCCCATCTTGACCATGACCTGGAACCCGTTGCAGATGCCGATGGCCAGCTTGCCGTCGGCGAGGAACTTCTTGATCGGTTCGCCCAGGCGATAGCGCAGGCGGTTGGCGAGGATCTTGCCCGAGGCAATGTCGTCGCCGAAGGAGAACCCGCCGGGAATGGCGAAGATGTGATAATCGTCGAACATGCCGGGGGCGGCGATGACGTCGTTGAGATGGACCCGGTCGGCCCGGGCGCCCGCGCGCTGCAGGGCCTCCTGAGTCTCGCCGTCGCAGTTGATGCCGTATCCGGTCAGAACCAGTGCGCGTACCTTCACGTCTACCACCTCAACGGGCGCTGCCACGCCTCTTTCAGGTCGGCCAGGGGCGCTTCGATGGCGCCGGTGCGGCCGGCCAGCTTGAACACCTTTTCTTCGGTCACCGTGCCCAGCCGGGTCACAACCGATCCGGCGAGGGCGGCCTCGAAGGCCTCGGCCTTGTCCGGCGCCACGGTCACCACAAACCGGCTCGCGGACTCGCTGAAGAGGGCCACGACGTCGCTCTCGAGCCCCAGGGGCGTGATGTCGAGGTCCATGCCGTAGCCGCCGGCGAAAGCCGATTCCGCCAGGGCCACGCCGAGTCCGCCGTCGGAGCAGTCGTGGCACGACGCCACCAATTCCTGCTCCATGGCCTTGTGGAGCCGTTCGTAGAGGGCCATGGCCCTGGCCGTGTCCACCGCGGGGGCGGTGTCGCCCAACTCACCCTTTAGGGCGAGGTATTCGCTGCCGCCCATCTCGTCCCGCGTTTCGCCGAGGACGTAGACGATGTCGCCGGGCCGTTTGACGTCCATGGACACGGCCTTCTCGACGTCGTCGAGGACGCCCACGGCGGTGAACAGCACGGTCGGCGGGATGGAGATTTTGGTGTCGCCGATCTTGTAGTCGTTCTTCATGCTGTCTTTGCCGCTGATGAGCGGGATGCCGTAGGCCACGCAGGTGTCGTACAGCGCCTCGCCGCAGCGGACCAACTGGGCCAGCTTATACTCGCCGTCGGGGGTCTTTTCGCTCTGGACGGGGTCGGGCCAGCAGAAGTTGTCCAGCCCCGCGATGGTCCCCGGCCGGGCGCCCACGGCAACGAGGTTCCGCACCGCCTCGTCCACGGCGCAGGCCATCATGGTGTAGGTGTCGATGTCGCTGTACTTGGGCGCGATGCCGCAGGCCACGGCCAGCCCGCGCTTCGACCCCGGTACGGGCCGGATCACGGAGGCGTCGCCGGGGCCGTCGTGTTCGGCGCCCTGGAAGGGCTTGAGCACGCTCTGGGCCTGCACCTCGTGGTCGTACATGCGGACGAAGGTCTCTTTGCTGCACACGTTGAGCGCGCCCAGCACGGCCTCGAGGTCGGCGCGCAGGTCCGTCTTCGCGGGGATGCGCGCGGGCTCGAGTCGGGGCGGCGTCCAGACGGCCTTTAGCTCCATGCGCGGCACGCCTTTGTGGAGGAATTCCATGTCGAGGGCGCCGACGAGTCGGCCGTCGTAGCGGCATTCGAGCTTGCCCGAATCGGTTAATTCGCCGAGGGCGGTGGCCTCGACGGCACGGCGCCGCGCGAGGTCGAGGAAGGCCTCGAGCTTGTCCGGCGCCACCGACAGGGTCATGCGTTCCTGGGCTTCGGAGAGGAAGATCTCCCAGGGCGCCAGGCCCGCGTACTTCAGCGGGGCCTTCTCGAGGTCCACGCGGGCGCCGCACGAGGACCGGGCCATTTCGCCCACGCTCGAGGACAGGCCGCCGGCGCCGTTGTCGGTAATGGCGGTGAAGAGGCCGAGATCGCGGGCCTCGAGGATGAAATCGGCCATTTTCTTCTGGGTGATGGGGTCGCCGATCTGGACCGCCGTGGCGGGCGACCCTTCGTGCAGCTCTTCGGAAGAGAAGGTGGCGCCGTGGATGCCGTCCTTGCCGATGCGCCCGCCCACCATCACGATGATGTCGCCTTTGCGGGCCCCTTTCTCGTGGCTGGACCGGCCGGCGACGGTGGCCGGGATGAGTCCGCCCGTGCCGCAGAAGACCAGCGGCTTGCCGAGGAACCGCTCGTGGAACACGATGGCCCCGTTGATGTCGGGGATGCCGCTCTGGTTGCCGCCGTCCTTGACGCCCTGGTGGACGCCGCGGAACACGCGCCGCGGATGGAACAGGCGCGGCGGGATCTCGCCTTCGTAGAAGGGCGAGGCGAAGCAGAACACGTCGGTGTTGAAGATGCACTTGCAGCCGAGGCCCGCGCCGAGGATGTCGCGGTTGACGCCCACGATCCCCGTGATGGCGCCGCCGTAGGGGTCGAGGGCCGACGGGCTGTTGTGGGTCTCGACCTTGAGCGCGAAGTTGTGCTCGTCGTCGAACTTGATGATGCCGGCGTTGTCGTGGAACACGCTGACGAGCCAGTCCACGTGCTTCGCCGCCTCTTCGGTGGCCGCCCGGACGTAGGTGTCGAAGAGGCCGTCCACGGTGCGGCGGTTCCCCTTTTCGTCCGTGTAATCGATGAGGGCGTTGAAAATCTTGTGCTTGCAGTGCTCGGACCAGGTCTGGGCGAGGATCTCGAGCTCGATGTCCGTGGGCGCGAGGGGCAGGCCCGCGGCGCGGCGCGATTCCCGCACCCGGGGATCGGCGTAATGAGCCTGGATGGCCTTCATTTCGCGCAGATCGAGGGCCAGCATCCGGTCGCGGCTCAGGGCCAGGAGGGCGTCGTCCGAGAGGTCGAGGTCCACCGTCTCGACCGTCGGCACGCGCTGTTCCGCGACCTTCGGCAGGCTCAGGAGCGGCGCGTCGGAGACCTCCTCGGCCGATTTCACCACCCAGCGCTGAATCAGGCCGTTGGCCAGCAGGTCGCGGGCGATGCGCTCGCAGGTGTCCTTGTCGATGGGGCCGCGGATGGCGTACTGGGTCGACTTGAACACTCCCTCGCCGGGCTTGAGGGCTCGGCCCAGCGTGTCGACCACGCCTTCCGCCGAGCTCTTGCCCACGTTGTCGGTCACGCCCGGCCGGAACCCCACTTCGATGACGAAGTCGCAGTCCCGGGCCAGGGCCTTGTCGGCGGCCGACTCCTGGATCACCGGGTCGGTGAACAGGTCACGGCGGACGCGCTCGAGCTCGTCGCCCGTGAGATCGGCGTCGAGGGTGTACACGTCGATGACGCGGACCTCGTCCACCGCGATGCCCAGATCTTCGGCCAGGCGGGCCCGCACGCCCGCCCCCACGGGATCGGGCAGGTCCCGCTTCATCGCCACTTCGATTCTATGAGCCATACTGCACGCTCCCGATGTACTGCACCTTGCGTTCCCCCTTGATCACCCGGCCCACCACCTTGGGCTCTTCGTTGGCCAGGGTCAGGGTGTCGAGGGCCTTGTCCAGCTCGTCCGGCGACACCACCAGCAGATAGCCCAGGCCCATGTTGAAGGTCCGGAGCATCTCGGCGTCCTCGACGTCCCCGGTCTCTTGCAGGAATTTGTAGATGGGCAGGGCCTTCCAGGCGTTCAGGTTAATCTGGGCGCCCAGCCCTTCCGGCAGGGCGCGGGGCAGATTGTCCGTGATGCCGCCGCCGGTGATGTGGGCCATGCCTTTGATGCGCACGATCTTCGCCAGGAGCTGAATCACGCGGGCGTAGCTCCGGTGAGGCTCGAGAAGGGCGTCGCCCACCGTGCGCCCCACCCCCGGCATGGGATCGGACACGTCCAGCCCCGCCACCTCGAAACAGATCTTCCGGGCCAGGCTGTAGCCGTTGGTGTGGAGGCCCGAAGCCGGAAGGCCCACGATGAGGTCTCCCTCCTGGATCGACGACCCGTCCACGATGTTCTTCCGCTCGACGACGCCCACGATGGTGCCCGCCAGGTCGTACTCCCCTTCCTTGTACATCTCGGGCATCTCGGCGGTCTCGCCGCCGATGAGCGCGCACCCGGCGTAGCGGCAGCCGTTGGCGATCCCGGTCAACACGTCCACCACCACCTGGGGTTCGAGCCGGCCGCAGGCCAGGTAGTCGAGGAAAAAGATGGGCCGAGCCCCCTGCACCAGAATGTCGTTGACGCAGTGCGACACCAGGTCGATGCCCACCGTGTCGTGCCGCCCCGTCAGGAAGGCCAGCTTCAGCTTGGTCCCCACGCCGTCCACGCTCGACACCAGCACGGGCTCCTGGTAGGCCCGCGCATCGAAGTTGTACATGGCGCCGAAGGTGCCGATGTCGCACAGCACGTTGTCGTCGAAGGTCTTCTTCACGATGGCGCCGATGCCCTTCTTGGCCTCGACGGCGGCATCGATGTCGACGCCCGCGTCGCGGTACCGCAGGCCGTGTTTCTTCTCGGTCATGAATTGCTCCTCTTCGCCCCGGGTCTCCTCAGGAGTGTACCCGGGCGGTGGAAATAAGTCAAATTAAACGCTATAATCTAACCGATAAGGAGAATCGATTATGACCCTCGAGGCCCTCCGCTGCCTCTGCGCCGTTGTCGAGGAACGTAGTTTCCGGCGGGCCGGCGATCGACTCGAACGGACCCAGTCCGCCGTGAGCCAGCAGATCAAATCCCTGGAAACGGAGGCCGGCCATGTCCTGGTGGACCGCAAGACGTGTCGTCCCACGCCGGCCGGCGCGCGGGTCTACGAGCGGGCCCGCCACATCCTGGCGGAGATCGACGGGCTGAGTCGGGAGCTGAGCGATTTTGACGAGGCCGCGGCCGCGGAACTGCGGGTCGGCACCAGCGACACCACGGCGCTCTACGTGCTGCCTCCGGTGGTGCGGGCCTTTTCGGCCGAGTTTCCCCGGACGCGCCTGTCAATGGTGAACCGGTCGTCGGACGCCATCGCCGAACTGGTGCTTCGAGGCGAACTCGACCTGGGTATTGTAACCCTTCCGCTGGGCCACCACGACCTCGAGGAACGGGAGCTGTTCGTCGAGGACCTGGTCCTGGTCACGCCGCGGGATCATCCCCTGGCCCGCCGCGAGTCGGTGACCCTGGCCGATCTGAAGCGGGAACCGCTGCTGTTGCTCGAGTCGACCACCCGGACGGGCAACCTGCTCCGGGAACATTTCCAGCGCAAGGGGTTCAGCCCGCAGGGGGTCCTGAACAGCGGGAGCTTCGAGGTGATCAAGCGATACGTGGCCGAGGGCGTGGGCCTGTCCTTCCTGCCTGCCCTGACCCTGACGCCCGAGGACAACCGCCTGGCCACGGTGCACGTGCCGGGCCTGCCCCGGGTGCAGATCGGCGCCGTGTGGCGTCGGGGGATCTATCAAACCCGGGCTCAGAAGGCCTTCCTGGCCCTGCTCGAACGGTAGGGGCCGTCATCGCAGGCGCGTCGGCGCCCGTTGATAAAGAAAAATGCAGGGAGAAAGGCGTGGTATTGGCTTGGCTTTGGGCGGCAATGGCCGCTGTTTCGGGTGAGGTTCCGTATGTCTCCGTGGCCCTGGCGCCGACGGAGACGGCGGTGGTCCGCCAGACGCGGCAGGCGCCGCAGCGGCTGGCATACATCGAGGTGAGCAACCCGGGCTCGGAGACCCTGCAAGGACTGCGCCTGCGGTACCGCGTGCGGAACCGCGAGCTGGAACGGCCGCTCCTCGACGTGCCGCCGGGCGGGGCGTGGGACACGGTGTGGCTGCCCGAGCCGCCGCCCCCTTCCGTGCCGGTGGAGCTGCGCCGCGGACAGGAGGTGCTGTGGAGAGGGACTTTCGAGATGCCTCCGGCGCCCCTTTCGGCCGTGGGCATTCCTTTGTCGCCTCCGATTCGGCATTCCCAGCTCGGGCCGGTCACGCTGCGGGGTACCAATTACTTTCCCGGAGACCTGCCGGATCCGTATGGGCACGAGCTGGACCTCATGGTCGACTTGAACATGAACAGCTTCCGCACCTTCCTGCCTTTCGATCCGGAATCGGGCGGCATGCGGCCGGACGGCGCGGTCACGGCGGAGTACGTGGCGCGGGTCCACGCCCTGCTGACGGCCGCGGCGGGTCGCAAGCTGAAGGTGATCCTGTGTCCGGCGGGCCTTCCGTCGGCGGACGACGGGACGGACGCGGGCCGGCGTTTCCTGCGCACGGCGATCGAGCCCTTCGCCTTCGACGGGCGCGTGCTGATGTGGGACATGTCGGCCGCAACCCGGGAAACCTCCGCCGAGCCCACGCCGGAGTTCACCCGACTGTGGGCGGAGCTCGAAGCGGCGGCGCCGGACACGTTGCGGACCACGGCCACGCCCTGGGACGCGGCGCCCCTGTGGGGATTGGGCGTGAAGCCGCCGGTGGCCCAGTTCCACCTGTTCTCGGAAACGGTGGGCGTGCAGCCGGAAGGGGCGCCCCCGGTGCGGAACCTCGCCGGCGACCTGCGCATGGTTCGCGACCTCATCGGCCGGCGCCCGGTGATTCTCGGGGCCTTCGGCGCGGCGGCCGCAAGCGACCGCGACGGAGACCTCGCCCGGCAGGCGGAGTACTACCGGCACGTGCTCGAGGGGGCGGAAGCGGCGCGGGTCGCGGGCGTGTACAACTGGACCCTCTTCGACCTCGCGCCGGAGGAAGGGTCGAGCGACGACGGGCGGTTCGGCGTCGCCCTCCCCGACGGCTCGCTGCGTCCCGCCGGAGAAGTCCTGCGGGGAACCTACGCCCGGTGGCGTCAGATCGCTCCGGCCCCCTGGGAACCCAAGCCCGCACCCGTCCGGCGCGCGCCCCCGTCAACGCCCTCCCCGGAACGGTAATTCGCGCGTCGCGGGCAAGGCACGGCGTTGTACTTTTTCTCAGCCGAAGTGTAGGGTAGGGCCGGCAACAACCGAACGAAACGGGGAGGATCAGACGGTATGCTGGGATACTGGTTGCCGCTGCTGGCGCTGTGCGCGGGCGAGGTCGGCATCGCAAACGGGGGATTCGATCAGGGATTGGACGGATGGGCGTCGGAGCGGGGTCCGGCGTCGATGGCGGCGGAGAATGTCGACGGCCGAACGGCGGCGCGCATGGCCGTGCCCGCCGAGGCGGAGCCGGGGTTTCCCACGCTCTACCAGGAATGGCCCGCCGAGGAAGGCGACGTAATAGAAGCGTCGGTCGAGATCCGGACGGCGGGAGTCTCGGGCGGCCACGGCGCCTACCTGGCCGTCGAGTTCCGCACCGCCGAGAACGAACGCATCACCTACGCCCAGACCAACGGCGTCCGGGGCGACTCCGGCTGGCGGGAACAGTCGATTCGGGCCGTGGCGCCGCCCGAGACGAAAACGGCGCGACTGGTGCTGCTGTTGAACGGCCGGGGCGAGGCCTGGTTCGACAACGCCCGGGCGGAACGGACCGGCAACCTGCGGGCCAAGCCCCTGGACGGACCCGTGACCCTCACGGTGACGAACGAGGTGGTGTGCGACGACTTCCTCGGGTTCGGATTCGAAGACGACGGCTGGTTCTACAATCCCGAGAACGCCGCCCGCGGCGTGACCGAAGAGGACCACGCCATCCGCGAGGGACGGCTCGAATGGATGGACCCCGACCGGGTCCGCATGTTCTTCTGGATCGAAGACTGGTGTCCGTCGGGCGATTGGGGGAACTTCACCTTCGACAGCCCCAACATGCTCAGCCATTACCGCACCCTCGACCTCTACCAGCGGATCGGCACCGAGGTGAACGTCACGGGCGTGGAATGGGGCGTCGAGAAGCCCTACGCCGACCCGCCCCGGGCGGCCCGGGCCATCGGCGAACTCCTCGAGCACCTGGTGCGCGACCGGGGCTATACCTGCGTCAAACACTGGACCCTGACCAACGAGCCGAACTGGAGCTGGCGGCAGCACAACGACTCGTTCGAGGCCTATGTCGAGATGCACCGGCTGGTGCGCGAGGAGCTGCAACGGCGGAACCTCGACATCGCCATCGTCGGGAGCGACGACACGTCGGGATTCGAGTGGTTCAAGCGCTGCGTCGAGAACGAGGCCTATTTCGAAGCGGTCGACACCTTCGCGTCCCACCGCTACTCGCCCTTCTCCGACCGGCTGCTGGCGCCGTACTTCTTCGAAGAGCGCATGGAGCTGTTGAAGTCGAAGACGCCCGTGAAGCCCCTGACCATCGACGAGTTCGGCTTCCAGGACGCCCGGTCCGGCACCGTCGACAACCCCCTCATGCGAGGCTACCCCTACGCCGTGTGGACCGCCGCCTTCGCCATCGAGGGCTTGAACCGGGGCGTGGCGGGTTTCTGCATCTGGTCCGTCCACGAGATGTACTATCCCGGCGGCGCCCTCATGGAGTACGCCCTGTGGGACTTCAAAGACAAAGACAACAATTGGAAGGTGCGGCCGGTCTACCACGCCTGGGCGAACTTCTGCCGTCTGACCGAGCGGGGCGAAAAGGTGCTCCGCTGCGCGTCTTCGAGTGAACCCCACGTCATCGGGGCTGTGGTCGGGCAGACGCTGTTCTGGGTGAACCGCAGCGACCAGAGCGTCGAGGTGCGACTTGAAAATGCCGGCGCCAGGGAGACCTTCGTGTTTGAGGAAAGCACGCTCCAGGGCGACCGCGAATGCGGCGTGCGCGCTCCCGATCCGGAGGCCTTTACCGCCCCGCCCCAGAGCTTCGGCTACGCCCTCGTCGAGCCGTGAGCGGCGTTGAGGGTTCAAGACAACTACGCTACAATGGGACGGGTGGTGTTTTCAGGGAAGGAGGCGGAACCATGCAACGACTGAGGCTGGGCTTTATCGGCGCGGGATTCATCGCGAAGTTTCAGGCCCAGGCACTCCATTATGTACGGGGAATCGACCTGGTGGGCGTCCATGCGCTCAAGGGAGCCGAAGAGCTGGCGGAGACCGTGTGCCGAGAGGGCATCGGCGATTGCCGGGTCTATTCGACGGTGGCGGAACTGTGCAACCATTGCGACGCCGTAGCCGTTCTGGCCCCCAACTACGTTCGCGTGGAACTGGTGGGCCAGATCGTGGACGCCGTAAAGGCGGGCGCGAACCTCAAGGGTGTGATCTGCGAGAAGCCCCTGGGTCGGAACGTGAAGGAAGCCCGCCAACTGGTGGACCTGGTGAACGGGGCGGGCCTGCGCAACGCCTATTTCGAGAACCAGCTTCACATGAAGGCCGCCAAGGCCTCGCGGCGCCAGCTCGAGCCGGCC
>CAYVOE010000084.1:0-14298 GCA_964452795.1 uncultured Nitrospiraceae bacterium | reverse complement strand
TGGTGAGCTTGCCGTCCTCGATCCCGTCGCGGATGTCCACCTCGCGGGCCATGCGTTCGAGATCGGCGTCGGTGAGGCTGAGCCGCTCGCGGACGAGCTCCCAGAGGGCCTGGTTGAGGAGCGTGATCCGGGCGATCTGGTGCTCGAGTTCGCGGATCTTTTCCTTTGTGCCGAGATCGGCGACGGTCCTGCGCGAAGCGGCCCGCCATTCGCCCGCGTCGTCGTTGAGCCCGCCCATCCAAATACCGCGCACCATAGCCTTGGCCTCCCTCCGATTGCCGAGCGGGAACCGCCGGGCGTCGACGGGTCCGGGTGGATCATAAGGGAGGTTTACGCTATCCTGCAAGGGTTTTCCGCGCATCCCGCGCGGGATCGGCGAGGAATCCCGTCGGCCCCCTCGGCCGGCGGCGCAAGGGGAATTGTAACTGGTGGCCAGCGTTCGCGCCGAATCGCCGTCTCCGACCCTCGAAGCCGGCGGAGACCGGTCGTATCAGGAGGAGATCCTGCAGGGGGTCTCGCGCACCTTCGCCCTGACCATTCCCCAGCTGCCGAAAGGGCTGCGGGCGGTGGTGGGCAACGCCTATCTGCTGTGCCGTATCGCCGACACCATCGAAGATTCCGAGACCCTGACGCTCGAGGACAAGAGCCGTTTCGGAAACGAGTTCGTGCAGGTGACGGCGGGCGAGGCGGACGCGGAGGCCTTCGCCCGGTCCCTGGCGCCGCGCCTGGGCGGACGCACCCTCGAGGCGGAGCGGCGCCTGGTGGCGGATACGGCCCGGGTCATCCGGGTGACGCGGTCCTTCAGCCCCGAAGAGCAGGCGGCGCTGGTGCGGTGCGTGCGGATCATGGCCGAGGGTATGGAGGCCTTCCAGGAGGGCCAATTCACGGCGGGCCTGCGCGACGTGGCCCACCTCGAGGACTACTGCTACCACGTGGCCGGGGTGGTGGGCGAGATGCTCACGGAATTGTTCTGCCTCCATTCGCCGGCCACGGCGCGGCGACGGGAAGCGCTGACCCGGCGGGCCGTGGCCTTCGGCCAGGGGCTGCAGATGACCAACATCCTCAAGGACCTGTGGGACGACAAGCAGCGCGGCGTGTGCTGGCTGCCCCGCGACGTGTTCCTCCGCCACGGGTTCGACCTGAGTGACCTGTCGCCCGACCACCACGGCGCGGGGTTCCAGGCGGGGCTCGGTGACCTCGTGGCCCTGGCCCGGCGCCGCCTCGAAGAGGCCCTGGAATACACCCTGCTGATTCCGAGACGGCACGCGGGCATCCGCCGGTTCTGCCTGTGGGCCCTGGCGATGGCCCTGCTCACGCTGCAGAACATCCACCGGCGGCGCGACTTCACCTCCGCTCAGGAAGTGAAGATCACGCGGCGCCAGGTGAAGGCCGTCATCGCCGTTTCGCAGCTCATCGGCGGGAGCAACGCGGCCCTGCGCGCGGCCTTTGCCTGGCTCGCCCGGGGCCTGCCGCGGTGAGTTTCCGAGAACGACGTCGTACTTCCGAACAGTCCGTTTTCCCCGGGTGAAACTTCCCCGCGAACCCGGGGCGATTTCTGGTGTCATAGACTCAGCGCGCCGTGGCGGTGCGTCGAGCAAGCGTTACAGCCGGAGGAAGACTCCATGACACGAATTCGAAAGATGGCCGGGCTGGCGGCGTGTGTGGCCGTGGCCCTGGTCGCCGTTGAGATGCAAGCCCTGCTAACAAACAGCGGACCCCGGGTATGGGCGCAGGAGCAGGCGCCGCCCCCGCCGATCGTCCCCGACAGCGCGGCGGCGAAGGAAGGGCAGGCCGCCGAGGCCGAAACCACCCTGGACGATCAGACCGAAGTGGCCGTGACGGTGTACAACAACAACCTGGCGCTGGTCCGGGACCGTCGCTCGGTATCGTTGCCCACGGGCGACGTCCTGCTTCGCTTCGCGGACGTGGCCCAGCAGATCCGGCCCGAGACGGTGAGCCTCGAGTCCATCGCGCGGCCCGGCAGCATCGCCATCCTCGAGCAGAACTACGAGTTCGACCTCATCAGTCCGTCCAAGCTGATGGAGAAGTACGTGGGCAAGCCCGTGCGCCTCATCAGCCAGGACCAGGACCAGCGGTTCACGGAGGTGGACGCGATCCTGCTGAGCGTGAACGAAGGGCCCGTGTATCAGATCGACGACGAGATCTACCTGGGCCATCCGGGCACGGTGGTGTTGCCGGAGATCCCGGAGAATCTGGTGGCGCGGCCGTCGCTGATCTGGCAGTTGCAGAACGGGTCGCCCGAGCAGGTCATCGAGGCGACGTACCTGACGGGCGGCGTGCGGTGGAACGCGGACTACGTGGCGAAGCTGGGGAAGGACGAGGAGACGATGGACCTCTCCGGCTGGGTGACGCTGACCAACGAGTCGGGCGCCACCTACACCGACGCCAAGCTCAAGCTGGTGGCGGGCGACGTCAACATCATTCAGCCGCCGCAGCCGGAGCGGATGATGCGGTTTGACGCGGCCATGCCCATGGCGGCGGCCGAAGCCGCGCCCATGCGGGAAGAGGCCTTCGCCGAGTACCACCTCTACACGCTGCCCCGGCCCACGACCATCAAGCAGAACCAGACCAAGCAGGTCAGCCTGCTGACGGCGTCGTCGGTGAAGGTGAAGAAGGAGTACGAGTTCAAGGGCGAGCAGCACTACCTCTTCCAGATCATCCCGCCGCAGAAGGACGCGAAGGTGTCCGTGTTCCTCAAGTTCCAGAACGAAGAAGAGGGCGGGCTGGGCATGCCGTTGCCGGCGGGCGTGGTTCGGGTCTACCAGGAAGACAGCGAAGGCATGTGGCAGTTCGCGGGCGAAGACCGGATCGAGCACACGGCCCGCGACGAGGAAGTCCGACTCCAGATCGGCCAGGCCTTCGACGTGGTGGGCGAGCGGACCCAGACCGACTTCCGGCGGGTCGCCGACAACGTGCACCAGGTGGCCTTCGAGATCAAGCTGCGCAACCACAAGGACGAGGCCGTCACGGTGGACATCGTGGAGCCCATGACCCAGGACTGGACCATCCTCCAGTCGTCCCATCCCCACACCAAGAAGGACGCCTTCACCGCCGTGTTCACCGTGGATGTTCCCGCGGACGGCGAGACGGTCGTGACCTACCGCGCCCAGGTGCGGTTCTAACGCGAGGACTCGGAAAAAACCGGGCCCAATTAGAGGCGCCAAAACGAACCGGAGCGGCTGTCGTCGACGCGGACGGCGGCCGCTCCGCGCGTTTTCCGTTGCTTCTACTCTTCGCGGTTGCGGAGGCAGGTGAGGCAGAGGCGGATGTCGTCGTAGCCGACTTCGCCCTGGAGGGCGTCGTAGACGGGGCGGAGGCGGTCGACGCCGACCCGATCGACGGCTTCGCACACGCGCTGGAACACGGCTTCGTCCACCCAGGGCTCAGGACTCGAGAGACGCTCGCGGGTCACGTACTCTTCGAGGTACTTGACCGTCGTCGTGAGAGAACGGCCGAGCTGGCGCGCCACGTCTTCCACCGCATGACCCTGGGCGAAGAGCCCGAAGGCGGCGTCCTTGGCGCCGGCGCCGCGGCGGGCCGATGCGGTTGCGGTCCCGCGGCCGTAGCCGTTGCCGGACTCGCGGGCGGTGTCGTCGCGCCGGACCGTGGGGAGAGGCTCGACCGGCGGCTCGTCGTCCTCCTCGACCACCGAGGTGTCGTGGGGATGGGCCTTGTCGTGCTCGGCGAGGGCCCGGAGGAAGGCGGTGCCGTAGTCCGCGCACTTCTTGCTGCCCACGCCGCCGATGCGGAGCAGTTCGGCCCGGTTCCGGGGTCGTTTGCGGGCCATTTCGCGCAGGGTGGCGTCGTTGAACACCACGTAGGCCGGCACGCCCTGCTCGTCGGCGATGCGGCGGCGCAAGGTCCGCAACGTCTCGAAGAGGTCGCGGTCCACGCCTTCCCACGACTCGGTGGCGGCTTTCGCGGCCACGTGGCGCTTGGCGGGCTTTAACAGGCGCGGCACTTCCTCGCCGCGCAGGCCGAGGCGGCCCTTCGCCGTCAGCCGCAGGACGTTGTAGTCGCCCGCCTTCTCAAGAAATCCCTGTTCGACGAGCTGCTCGACCCAGTCGCGCACCTCCTTCTTGCTGTGCTCTTTTAGGAGGGCGTAGGTGGACAGCTCGTTGTGGCGGCGCTGAAAGATCCGCGCCTCCTGAGCGCCCACGAGGACGGACGCGGTGTAGTCGGCGCCGAAGGTCTCCTTGAGCCGCACCACGCACGACAGGATCTTCGCCGTGAGGGTGGCGGGGTCTTCTACGAGATCGACTTCGTTGAGGCACAGGTCGCAGGCGCCGCAGTTGTCCTTGTCGTATTCCTGGCCGAAATAGTTCACCAGCGCGCGGTGACGGCAGGTCACGCCCGAACAGAAATTCATCATGTCGTCGAGCTTCTGCTGGGCGATGCGCCGCGCGTCGGGGTCCGATTCGCGCAGGAAGTTCTTCCAGATGTGGTAATCCACGCCGGAAAACAACAGCGTGCACTCCGCCTCGAGGCCGTCGCGCCCGGCCCGGCCCGTCTCCTGCTGGTAGTGTTCGAGGGACTTGGGCATGCCCGCGTGGATCACGTAGCGCACGTTCGACTTGTCGATGCCCATGCCGAAGGCCACCGTCGCCACCACCGTGTCCGCCTCGTCCTGGAGGAAGGCCTCCTGGGCCCGGTGGCGCGCGCCGTCGTCCATGCCGGCGTGGTAGGCGACGACGCGGTAGCCTTTGGCGCGGAGGGCGCCGGCGGTCTCGTCCACCTCGGCCCGGCGGATACAGTACACGATGCCCGACTCGCTCGGGTGGCGGTCGAGGATCTCCGCGATCTGCCGGAGGGTGTCCGTGCGCCGCTGGAGCCGATAAGCCAGGTTGGGCCGGTCGAAGTTGCCCACGAGGAAGGAGGCGTTCTCGAGGCCGAGCTGCTCGGCGATGTCGCCGCGCACCTGTTCGGTCGCGGTGGCGGTGTAGGCGTGGACGCCGGCTCCGGGGAAGGCGGTCCGCAGGGCGCGCAGCTCGCGATACTCGGGCCGGAAATCGTGGCCCCACACGCTGATGCAGTGGGCCTCGTCGATGGCGAAGAAGGAGACGGAAACCTCCCGGAGCTGGTCGAGGAAGCCTTCCATCATGAGGCGTTCCGGCGCCACGTACAGCATCTTGAGCCGGCCCGCCCGGAGCCGTTCTTCGACCTCTTCGCGCTCGGGCGGCGACAGGCTGCTGTTGAGGTAGGCCGCCGCCACGCCGTTCGCGCGCAGGGCGTCCACCTGGTCCTTCATCAGGGAGATGAGGGGCGACACCACGATCGCCGTGCCGTCCATCGCCACGGCGGGGGCCTGATAGCAGAGCGATTTCCCGCCGCCCGTGGGCAGCACCACCACCGAGTCGCGTCCTTCCACCACGCAGCGCACCGCGTCTTCCTGGAGGGGACGGAAGCTGTCGTAGCCCCAGTATTTCTTCAGTATGGTCTGGATGGATTCCATTCGCCCTCTCATCGCTTTCTACGGGGAAAGGCCCCTTCGCCCTCTCCGACGGGCCTCCCCGGGAACGGTCCGGTTTGTGAACATGGTACCATAGCGCAAACAATCGGCACTGCGATTTTGTTCAGTATTCGTCGGGAATTCGGAAGGAGTCGCCATGGGCGCGAAAGACTTGCAGGGTAAGGTGGCCGTCGTCACGGGCGGGAGCCGGGGCATCGGCCGGCAGATTGCCGCGGCCCTTCACGAAGCGGGCGCCGTGGTCGCCGTCACGGCCCGGCACCGGGACGCCCTCGAGGAGGCGGCATGCGCCATCGGCGAGCGGTGCCATCCCTATGTCTGCGATCAGACCAATCCCGACGCCGTCGCCGACTTCGCGGACCGGATGATGGCCGAGCGGGGCGTGCCGGACATCCTGGTGAACAACGCCGGCACCTACGCCGGGGGGCCCGTGGCGGACACCACCCTCGAGCAGTGGCACCGCGTCATCGAGACCAATCTCACGGGCGTGTTCCTGACGACCCAGGCCTTCCTACCCGAGATGATCGAGAAGGGCCGGGGCGACATCTACATGATCAGCTCGATGAGCGGAAAGAAGGGCGATCCGGGCAGCGCGGCCTACGCCGCCAGCAAGTTCGGTCTCCAGGGCTTCTCGCAATCGCTGCTCTACGAGGTGCGCAAGCACAACATTCGGGTCACCGTGCTCAACCCCAGCAGCGTGGACACGGGCTCCGACTCGGGCCCGGACTACGGCCGCGGCCTGCGGCTTCACGCCGCCGATCTCGGCGCCCTTATCGTCCATCTGTCCTGTCTGCCCGGCCGCACCCTGGTGCGCGACGTGGACATCTGGGGCACCAATCCCTGACCCCCGTCGATCGGACGTCGGGACGGTGCGGCGCGCTGTGGTATAGTGGGCCTGCCATGAACACACGGGTTTCCATTTCGCTTTTCCTCTGCTTGAGTGCGGCCGTGTCCTCGTCTGCCGCGGGGGTCGAGAACGAACTGGGCGCGGTGGCGCTCTACCAGGCCGTGCTCGACATGGGTACGGACCTGCGCCTCATGGCGGTGGCGGCCCATCCCGACGACGAGGACGGCGCCACCCTCGCCTATTACCGGATGAAGCACGGGCTCCGGACGTTCGCGGTCATCGCCACGCGGGGAGAAGGCGGCCAGAACGAGATCGGGCCCGAGCTCTACAACGAGCTTGGCGTCATCCGCACGGGCGAGATGAAGGCGGCCGCGGAGGTCACGGGAGCGGAACTGCGCTTTCTCGACCTCCCCGAGTTCGGCTTTTCCAAGACGGCCCAGGAGACCTTCGACATCTGGGGCCGGGAGGAGACGGTCCGCCGCCTGGTGCGGGTGATCCGCGACGCCGCCGCCGACCCGACGCGGTTCCCCGACGTCGGCCCCGAGCCGTGGCAGGCCGCCCGCCTCTTCGTGCGCGTGTGGGAAGAGACGGACAACTCGGTGACGGTGCCCATCAACGAACTGGAACCCACCCGGGGCGCCACCTACGCCGAAATCGCCGCACAAGCCCTTGAACGGCACCGGTCCCAGGGGATGCAGCCCTTCATCGACCTGCTTCGCAGCGGCTCGGCTCGGTCCCACTACATCCTCGTGCGGGAGGCGCCCGTCGCGCCGGGCGAGGTGCCCGCGCCGGGCGCGGACGACGGGGATCCGCTGCTGGCGGGCCTGACGGACCGCGTGCCGCCCGAGGAGCGCACCCTGGCGGAGAAGGCGGCCCACCACGGGTTCGAGCCGGGCATTGCGGCGGCGCTTCGGCGCTACGCGGCGGGCCTCGTGCCGGGTCGCGACGCGACGCCTCTGGCCCGGCGCCGGTGGGAGCGGGCCAACACGGCCGCGGTTCGGGCCTCCGAGTTTCGTCTGGTAGCGCGCGCGGACGACCCGGAACAGGTCCCCGGCCAGACGGCCCCGGTGGTGGTGCGGTTTCACGACTACGGCGCCTCGGATGCCGTGGACGTGGCGCCGCGGATTGAGATTGCGCCGTGGTTTGAGGCCCGGGCGGGCGGCCCGGAGCCGGGCGCGGCGCCGGGAGAGACCCGGTTCCCCCTGTCGGTGCTCGACACCGCCGCACCCACCCTGCCCGCGGCGGAGCACTTGTTCGCTCCCCACTTCCTCGAGCCCCAGCTTCGCGTGGTGGCCGAAGTGGAGACGGCCGAGGGTCCGCTGAAGGTCGACGTGCCCCTTCGGGTCGACGTGACGGCGCCCGTGGACCTGGCCTTCACGCGCGAGCGCTACCTCGCCCGGCCGGGAACGGACGGGACCGTCCGGCTCGAGCTGCTGGTTCGCAACGGCCATCCGGGCCCCCTCGACGCGACGCTCCTCCTGGCGGCGTCGCCCGTGCTCGGCCTCGACGAAACCCGCATCCCCCTGTCCTTCGCAAGCGAAGGCGAACAGCGCCTCGTGCCCGTGACGGTGAAGGTGCCCGCGGCCGCCCCGCCGGGCGATTACTCGGTGTCGGCCACGGCGGAGGGCTTGTCGGCGTCGCGGCACGCCCGGGTGCGCGCGGTCGACGTGCGGGTGCCGTCCGAGGCGCGGGTGGGCATCGTGCAGAGCTACGACGACACGCTGGCCCAGACGCTGGAGGCCCTCGGCGTGGCCCACGATACGCTGGAACTCGAGGACTTCGCGCCGGAGCGGCTCGACCGGTTTACCGCCGTCGTCGTCGACATCCGCGCCTATTGGGTGCGGCCCGATCTCGTGGCCCACAACGCGGCCCTGCTGGAATACGCGCGGCGCGGCGGTACGGTCATCGTGATGTACCAGAAGACGCTGGAGTGGAAGAGCGAATACGCGCCCTTTCCGCTGCGCATCTCGACCAACCGCGTGACCCGGGAAGACGCGCCCGTCGAGATCCTCGAGCCCGACCACCCGCTGTTCCACAGCCCCAACGCCATCGCTTCGGAAGACTGGGACGGCTGGGTGCAGGAGCGGGGTCTCTATTTCGCCGACTGCTGGGCGCCGGAATACACGCCCCTCATCCGCACCGTCGACCCCGGCGAGGACATCCCTCCCGGAAGCCTCCTCGTGGCGCCCTGCGGCGACGGGACCTACGTCTATACCGCCCTGGTATGGTACCGCCAGTTGCGCGCCCTGCATCCCGGCGCCCTGCGGCTCTTCGCCAACCTCATCTCCCTGTAGACGGCCGTCTCGATTGAAGAAACGACGGCCCTTCGTCGTCTAATACAACGGTGCACGATAACGTGCGCGGTTCTTCGGTCTTTTCCACACAGAAGGCCGGAGCGTGGTAAGATGTAAGCAGCGAGGAAGGAGGCACGCCGTGTCCGCATCCTTACCGGCAAACCGGGGGCCGCTCCTGGAACTGGAGCCGTTGTGGCCCGACGCCCCTCGCCTGTGCCCGTTCCGGCCGTTCCCGCCGTACCGTTTCGTTCCCGGGCTGCACCCCCATCCCGCGGCCGATCCCGCCGGCCATTCCTACGGCAAGGAAGAGGAGCCCACGGCGCTTCCGGCCGAGCGCTGGCGCGAGAACAGCGATTACCTCTACGGGATCGATTTATACCATCAGGGCTATTTGTGGGAATCCCACGAAGTGTGGGAGGGTCTCTGGAGGAAGGCGTCGAGGGAGGACATTCAGGGTCTGTTCCTCCAGGGGCTGATCCAGAACAGCGCGGCCCAGTTGAAGCTGCATCTGAACGCCTACCGGGGCGCCTCCTCGCTGAGCCGCTACGCCTGCGCCCGCATGGAACTCGTGCTGGCTTCGGGAAACCTCGATCTGCGCGGCGACTACATGGGCCTGAACGTGGCCGGACTCCTCTACCAGATGCAGGAGCATTACGCTCCGTTGTGGACCACCGTCCTGGACCCGGCCGCCCGCGTCGTCGGCCGCCCTCCCCGCCTGGTCGTCAGCGACATTACCATTCCCGCGACGTGAAGCGGCGCCTCGCACGGCTCCGCCCCTCGCGCCTGAAAACCGCCTGTTCGCCGGCGCGGGCGTGACGAAGGGTCGTCGAAAGGGGTATAGTGAGAGCCCCTCTGAGCATTTCCTCGGGGGCAAGACCCCTTCAGCCGGGCATCGACTCCACACGTTGGGCCGCATTCAGGAGAAGGTATCCATGCGCGCAATTCTGGCAGGAGTGGGAGCGCTGCTGGCCGCGACGGCCCTCGCGGCGCCCTACGCCGATTCCGTACACATCCCGGCCGTCGAGAAGTCGGCGGTCGACGCTTCGTTCTTCCCCATCCCGCAGGATCGGGTGACGGAATACCTCGCCCACCTCAGCAAGACCAACACCTTCGCCGCCTTCGCGGGCCGGAACGAGGAGCTGAAGCGGCTCACGGTCCGCGCCGACAAGAGCCTCACCGTCGCGCGAGGGCTCGCCACCGACGTCGGACCGGAAGAACTGTTCGACGAACCCTTCTCGGACGGCGAGCACTACGTGTTCCTGGCGGGGGTGGCTTCCATCGACGCCTACGCCCTGCGTGTGTCCGTCGATTTGTCGGCCCTGGCGGACGACGAAGAGGTCTGGGTAATCGACCTCATCGGCCACCGGCCCTTCGGACCCTATACCCGCGCGGATCACATCGACGGCGGCCGCTGGCTGCCCACGGTGGAAGGCGACACGGCCGTGCTGATGGTCCGGTCGCCGCGCCCCGAGCTGCCGGCGGTGCGGCTCGTCGGGCTGTCCCACTTCTTCCGCAACCTCGCGGAGTTGAAGGTGCTTTCGTGCAACATCAACGTGTCCTGCGACGCGACGCAGGCGGTGCAGGACAATTCCGCCGGGGTGGGCATCCTGGTGGTGCCCCGGGTTAACGGCGATTCCGCCCTGTGCAGCGGTGCGCTCATAAACAACGCCGACACGCCGGAGTTCGAGCCCTATTTCCTCACGTCTTACCACTGCGTGCCGGAGGCGGCCAGCGCTTCCCAGGTGGACGTCGTCTGGGATTACCGGGCTTCCACCTGCGGGTCGAACTCGACTCCATCTTTCTCGTCTCTGCCGCGGAGTTTCGGCGAAAGCGTCCTGGCCACCAGCAGCGGCCTCGACGCCACCCTCATGCGTCTGACGGACGTGCCCGTGGGCGATTTCGGGCGGACCTATCTCGGATGGGACACCACCGCGCCTACCGTCGGCGACGACGTGGTGGTCATGCATCACCCCGACGGTTCCCACATGCGCATCTCCTACGGCGACGTCGTCAACCCCAACATCGGGACTCCGGCGCTGGGATACCGCAACCAGGTCGAGGTAAAATGGGCGCAGGGCGTGACGGAAGGCGGTTCGTCGGGTTCGAACCTGCTGAAGGTGGCTTCCGGTTACCGCATCATCGGCACCCTCAGCAACGGTCCGTCCCACGTCTGCGGCGGCTCGAACAACACGGATCGGTTCTCGTCGTTTTCGAGGTTTTATTTCGAGACCGACGCCCAGCTTTACCTCAGCGGGACCAACGCGCCCGGCGGGGCCAATTGTCCCGCGGAAGTGGCCCTGAAAGGCAGTCCGGAAAAACTCGACGATCTCCGGGCTTTCCGCGATTTCGGCCTGAAGTCCCGGCCGGCGGGACGCCTTGCGGTAGCCGCCTACTACGCGGCCACGCCGTGGACGACGGCCTGGGCCCGCCGATCCGAGACCTTCCGGTCGATGGTGGCCTGGGTGGCGGAACCGATGGCGGCGGTGGGAGCGCTGCTCCGGGCGGTGAACTGTATCGACCCAGTTGGGTGACTTTTCGTGCGCGATCGTATATAATGTTGGGCTTGGACCCCGGTGGGCCAAGCCATGTTTTTGGGGGAAAACGGAGCCGTACCCGCGAAGAGCGGCGGAAACAGGTTGCCATGACGAAGAAATTAATGGTTGTCCCGGAAGAGGTTCGAAAGAGCGAAGAGCTCGATCTGGGCCGGATACCCGTCAACACGTACAACAAGACCGTCAAGCAGGAACTCAAGAGCAACCCGGACATCACCCCGGCCAGCCTCCTGCGGATCTACCGCGACATGGTGCTCATTCGCGAATTCGAGACCATGCTCGACCAGATCAAGAAGCTCGGCGCCTACGAGGGCATCGAGTACAAGCACGCCGGACCGGCCCACCTTTCGATCGGACAGGAAGGTTCGGCGGTGGGCGAATGCTTCCACCTGAGCATCGACGATCACATTTTCGGAAGCCACCGGAGCCACGGCGAGATCATCGCCAAGGGCCTGGCGGCGGTGCACGAGGTCAAGGGTGCCCGTCTCGAAGGCATCATGAAAGACTACTTCGACGGGTTGATCCTGGGCATCGTGGAAAAGCACGACGCCAACACGGAAGCCCTGAAGATCTCGCAGAAGGGCAACGGCAAGGCCGTGTTCGCCAGCGACGAAGAGGAAGAGCTGGGCATCGACTTCCTGCTGTATGGCCTGCTCGCCGAGATCTTCGGCCGCGAGACGGGATTCAACAAGGGCATGGGCGGATCGATGCACGCCTTCTTCACGCCCTTCGGCATCTATCCCAACAACGCCATCGTGGGCGGCAGCGCCGACATCGCCACGGGCGCGGCCCTGTGCAAGAAGATCCTGCGGCAGGGCGGCATCGCGGTGGCCAACATCGGCGACGCGTCCCTGGGCTGCGGCCCCGTCTGGGAGGCCATGGGCTTCGCCAACATGGCCCAGTTCCACGAACTGTGGGACGCGGATATCGCGGGCGGTCTGCCGTTGATCTTCAACTTCATGAACAACTTCTACGGCATGGGCGGCCAGCCCATCGGCGAGACCATGGGCTTCGAGCGCATCGCCCGGGCCGGCGCCGGCGTCAGCAAGGACAACATGCACGCCGAGTGCGTTGACGGCAACAACCCGCTGGCCGTGGCCGATGCGTACAAGCGCAAGCGCCAGACCATCGACGAGGGCCACGGCCCCATCTTCCTCGAGGTCATTTGCTACCGCCAGACCGGCCACTCGCCCAGCGACCAGTCGTCTTATCGAGAACGCGAAGAGATCGAGATGTGGCGCCGGGTGGACCCCCTGGTCGAGTTCGGCCAGAAGCTCATCGACGCGGGCGTGGCCACGGAAGACAGCCTCGAACAGGTGGCCGCCTACGCCACGCGCAAGGTCGCCAAGGCCTGCAAGCTGGCAGTGAGCCTCGACATCTCGCCGCGCATGCACCTCGGTCCCCGCACCGGCCTCGCCGAGATCACCTTCTCGAACGTCAAGGAAGAGAAGCTGCCGGGTCTGCGGCACGAGAGCGACGTGTGCATGCCCCTGGAGGAGAACCCCCGGGTCAAGCAGATCGCCAAGAAGTCGCGCAAGGGCATCGACGACAACGGCAACCTGCTCAAAGAGGCCCGCGCCGTCAGCTACCGCGACGCCATTTTTGAAGCCATCATCCACCACTTCTACAACGACTACCGCGTGGTGGCCTATGGCGAAGAGAACCGCGACTGGGGCGGCGCCTTTGCCGTGTACCGCGGCCTGACCGAGGCCCTGCCCTATCATCGCCTGTTCAACTCGCCCATTTCGGAAGCCGCCATCGTGGGCACGGCCGTGGGCTTCGCCCTCGAGGGAGGCCGACCCATCGTCGAGCTCATGTACTGCGACTTCATGGGCCGCGCCGGCGACGAGGTGTTCAACCAGTTGCCCAAGTGGCAGGCCATGTCGGGCGGGACGTGCCGGATGCCGGTGGTTCTGCGCGTCTCCGTGGGGAGCAAGTACGGCGCCCAGCACTCGCAGGACTGGACCGCTCTGTGCGCCCATATTCCGGGTTTGAAGGTCGTCTTCCCCGCCACGCCGTACGATGCGAAGGGGCTGATGGCGTCGGCGCTCCTCGGCAACGACCCCGTGGTCTTCTTCGAGAGCCAGCGCATTTACGACCAGACCGAGATCTTCCATCCTCAGGGCGTGCCGGCCGAGTACTACACGGTGCCCATCGGCGAGCCGGTGGTCATCAAGGAAGGCCGCGACCTCACGGTCATGACCTACGGCGCCACCCTCTACCGGGCCTACGAGGCCGCCCAGCGGCTCGAGAACGAGTTCGGCATTTCCGTCGAGCTGATCGACGGCCGCACCCTGGTGCCCTTCGATTACTCGATCCTGCTGGATTCGGTGAAGAAAACGGGCAAACTCATCCTCAGCAGCGACGCCTGCGACCGCGGCAGCTACCTGCACACCGTCGCGTCCCAGGTGACGCAGATGGCCTTCGACTCCCTCGACGCCCCCGTGGCCGTCGTGGGCGCCAAGGACTGGATCGTGCCGCCGGCCGAGCTCGAGGACGCCTATTACCCGCAGCCGTCGTGGATCCTCGACGCCTATCACCACCAGATCGCGCCCCTGCCGGGCTACACCCCCTCCACCGACCGCACCGCCGAGGAGATGCTCGAGCTGAGCAAGTACGGCGTGCTCTAAGCGCATCGCGAGACATCGCCGCCGCCCCCGCGCCCGCCGCAGGGGCGGCGGCTTTTTTTTTGGTCCCCCGGCGCAGCGCCCCGGCATTTTTCCCCGAGGGGATAGATACGCAGCGATACAGGTCAACCACAGGACGCAACCGTCCCGCCGCCGACTCCGCCCCGCTCCCGCGCCGCCCGTCGCAGGACTACGAGGACTGCGCTGGACGGGGCCGTGAGGTTGCCCCCACCCGTCATTGCGAGGAGCGGACCCATGGCGCTTGAGGTGACCTGGGCGCCTTTGATTGCATGTATACCCTTACCGTTCATGGGCGCCCGTACATGAGCGACGCGGCAATCTCACATGAGCCAGCGACCCCTGTCCGCGAAGTCATCGTCCTACCACCCCCCGTCATTGCGAGGAGCGGCCCGCGGTGCAAATCAATACGGGAGTAGGCTTTATCCAGGTTCTGCACACACCGTCTGTGAGCGCCCCGACAGAGCGACGC
>CAYVOE010000083.1:0-14389 GCA_964452795.1 uncultured Nitrospiraceae bacterium | reverse complement strand
CGTCTTCGGCCAACTCGTTCTCCAGCAACGTGACGCCTTTGCCTTTGTGTCGCGCAGCCGTCGCCCGTCGGGCAGGGGCGCTTCGTCGCGGGGCCCCCACAGCAAGACGGGCACTTCGAGCTTGCGGGCGATGGCGCCCACGGCGCCCTCGGTGCCGAAATTGCAGTGGGGCATGAACACGCAGTCGACGCCGGCCTTCTTGAAATGCTCCACCGCGGTATCGACGTGGCTCTGGTCCTTGATCAGTCCGTCGGGGAGGACGCCTTCCAGGTCGACGTAAGGATAGTCCCACGCGGTGAGCTTCTGTTGAAGGAGGGTCTTGTACCGAATCGCGTCTTCGTTGCTGAACACGAACTTGCCGATGGGGCACAGTCCCATCAGCGGCACCCGCCTGGCCATGCGCTTTTCTCCCCCTCGTACGGGCGCCTTCGCCCTGAGAATGCCGGCCGAACTCAGCCGGCTTTGGCTACCTTCACGTCCACCCCCAGCAGGCCCGTGAAACGCTGGACGTGCTGCGGGTCTATTTCGTCGTCGGTGATGAGGCCGGCGCCGTCCTTGAGGTTGCCGAACCTCATGAGCGCCGTCTTGCCGATCTTGGTGCTGTCGGTCAGGATGTAGGCCTGCTTGGCCTTCTCGCGCATCTTGCGGCCCACGCGCGCCGAGGCCACGTTCTCGTTGTAGATCCACCCGTCCAGGTCGATGCCGTCGGCGCCCTGGAAGGCCAGGTCGGCGGAGAACATGTCGAGCATGTCCTCGGTGAACCCGCCGCCGAGATCGGGGCGGCCCGGTTGAAGGGTCCCGCCCAGTAGGATCGTCTCGCAGGACTCGCAGTACTGGAGGACCGCCGCCACGGCCAGGCTGGTGGTGACCACCAGGATGTTCGGAATGTCTTTGATGGCCAGAATGAACTCGAGCGTCGTCGTGCCCGCGTCCACGAACATGCGGTGACCCGGCTGGACCAGGCGCGCCGCCGCTTTCGCGATGGCCCGCTTCTGGTTGCGCCGCGTCTGGCGCCGCTGCTGGAAGTTGAACTCGAAGTAGAGCCGGTCCGTGGCGATGGCCGCGCCGTGCATCCGCTGCACGAACCCCGTCCGTTCCAGCTCGCCCAGGTCGCGGCGAACCGTCATCTCGCTCACGTTGAGCGTGGCGGCGAGATCCTTGATCGACACGGGATCGCCCGCGCCCAGAATCTCTCGGATGCGGGTGATGCGCTCGTGGGCGATGGGGGAGCGGGCCTCGCCGTCGGTGCGGGAGGGTTCTGCTTCGGTTTCGGCTTTCTCGTAGTCTGTTCGCATAGGCAAAACTCTACCACTTTCAAACACGGCCGTCAAGGGCGATCCGCCCCGTTTCACCGAGCCGCGAGGCCCGATTCTGCGCTTGCCGTCGGCACATCCTACAAGAACAGGAAATCTATGGTGATGTTGTTGTGCCAGAACCACTGTTTATAGCCACGAAGCAGAGCGATGCGCAGCGCGTCGTCGTCGGTCTCCTGGAGGGCCCGGTCCAGCACCGCGTGGAGGTCTTCCCAGTCCCGCTGCCCGATGAAGGAGGGCGGGGTGATGACCAGTCCCGTGGTGCGTTCCAGGTGGGCCCGCTCCAGGTAGGCCCAGTGGGTCTCGAAGAGGTCGCGCACGGCGGCGACCCGCGCGGCGACCTGCTCCTTGAACCGGGCCACGCGTTCGCGCAGTGCGGCGCCGTCGTCGCTGTAGCCCGCGTCGTCCAGGACCGCCTTGGCCTCGCGCAACAGGTCTTCGTCGGATCCGATGCGCACTATCTTGGCGTCCAATTCCGCGCGGTCGCGCAGGTATTGGGCGCGGACCCGGCTGGCGGGATCGGCCGGCGCCTGCGATGCCAGTTTCTCGGCGGCCCGATGGAGCGCCTCGACCTTGTCGGAGTCGGCGGCGAGGAGGGTTTCCTGGGGCCAGGTGGACTCGAGCCCGAGGATCAGTTCGACCCATTCGTCGGCGGATTCGCTGCCGAAGTAGAACCGGGCGTACTCCCGAACGATGTCCTCGGGGTTGCGCTCCGGATTCCACAGCGTGAGGGCCCAGGCGATCTTGTTGATGTCCTCATAGAAACCTTCCGAGTAGAGGACGGCGCCGTAGCCATGGGCGGCCGCGTCGCGCGCCTGGGGCACGTACCGGTGGGGCATGGGGTTGGCGCCGCTGCTGCCGTAGCCGGTGAAGAGGCTGCCGTACATGCTGATCTCGGGGAACACGAGACGCGCGTAGCCCGCGGGAGGATCGAATACGCCCGCGGCGGAGGTCTCGGTGAGGACCCCGTCAAACCAGTCCGCCCCCTGCTCCATGAGGGCCTGGACCGCTTCCATCTCCTCGGGCTTGAAGTACCAGGTGGACACGATGACGCGGACATCGGGGTTGTAGCGCCGCGCCTCCGCCGCCAGGGTGGGAGCCATCTTCAGGAAGGTCTGATACCAGGGCCGGCAGTCCGGGCAGCCGCAACTCCCCTGGTCGAAGGGCCAGGTCATGAAGATGTCGATGGGGCCCACGAGCTCGAGCACCTTGCGTCGATTCTTGAGGATCAGCTCCATCCCGCCGGGTTTGCTGGGGCAGATGGTGCTTTCGGGGTAGTAACCGCCCCGTTTCTCCGACATGTCGGCGAGCAATTCGGGGGGCGGCTGGCGACGGAACCCTTCGTTGGCGATGGTGGTGAGCCCCGTCTCGAGTCCGAGGGACTTGGCCTTCCGATTGATGCGCCGCACCCGCTCGAGGAGGTTCATGCCCCGGCTGTCCGGGTCCCGGTCGAAGTCTTCGGGGTACCAGTTCATGTCGAACCAGGTCCAGATGCTGTTGAAGCCCCAGAAGGCCAGGTCCTCGACGTAGGCCTCGATCTCGTCCACCGGCGCCCGCTCGTAGTAATTGTTGAAGTGGCTCGCGAAGTAGACGCCGCGCTCGGCCACGGCGGGCGATTCCCGCAGGGTCGCTTTGGGGAGGGTGAGACCGTCTTTTTCGTAGTCCCCGACCCGGAGCAGCTTGCCCAGGCCGTAGAGGAGCCCGCGGGCGTCGTGGCCGCAGACCCAGGCCTCCGTCGCCCCGTCGTCTCCCGGTCGCACGTCCAGGACGAAGCCTTCCGGCCGGTCCGGCGCTTCGAGGTCCCGGGCCTGCAGGGCTTCGGGCGTCATGCTTCCCCGACCGGCCACGCCTGCGCGGACCACCACGTCGGCTTCCGGCGTTTCCACGGACTTCGCCACCGACACGGCGCCCCCGCTGCGGGCCTCGAGGCGGCGGACAAAGGCCTCGACCACATTCCGCTCGACTTCCGTGGCCGATTCGTCGATGACCACCGCGACGCCCGGCCTCGATTCCTCCCCGTACGCCGGCCCCGCCGTCAGGGCCGTCGCGCACGCCACCATCACGTATGCCGGCATGATCCTCATGGTTCCTCCCGTGTGCCAGAGACGATTCCGGGCCGAATGGGGGAGTCCCCATCGACCGTACCCCGATAGTACCGCATCGGCGTCCCCGCCCGCGGGTGCGGAACGAGGACGCCGAGAAGGATTCGGCGGACGCGAAAGCGACCTCAGCCCTGGCCGCCCCAGAACCCCAGTTGGTGGAACAGGAAGATGCCCACATTGGCGTTGGGGAAACCGGCCAGCGAGGTGGAGGGCAGGCCCGCCACCTTTACCGGCGGCTTCTGGTTGAGCTTGACGAACTCGACGTGGCCGTCCATGTACAGCACGTTCGAGCCGCCCGGGATATGGTTGAAACGGGGTATACCCGAGTCGCCGAGAAACTCGGAGTTCGGATTGCGGCTGGTGGAATAGGCGTCCCACATCACGAAGAGCGTGCTCTGGGCCTGGGCGCCCGCGGCGGGGTTGTTGATGTCGGTGATCAGGAAGCGTTCAATCCCTTCCTTCAGCGGCGGATAGGACTGGGGCAGGGGCGAGACGCCGTCGTCGTCCTTGAAGCCCTGGGGCCCGTGGAACGAGGGCAGGGCTTCTTCGCCGTAGGGTCGGTTTCCGACCATGGAGACGGTTACGGGCGAATTGCAGCTCGGGTCCACGGCGTACAGGGTGTTGGCGTCGTAGTCGGTCCGAACCAGGCCCGACAGGGGCGCGTAGGTGGTGTACCAGCCCCGGCCCCACATCAGGTCCGTCAGTTGCGACATGGTGTGGGCCAGATTGGGTATGTAGCAGTAGGAAATGGGCATGGACAGTTTCCAGTCAAGGCAGATCTTGCGCGCGTTGACGTCGCCCGTCACCGAATTCGAGATCCGCTCGATCTGGGCGGGGTAATCCTGTTCCATGCCGAAGACTTCGCCGTACCGGTCGCCGCCGGCATCCGACGGACAGCGCGCCACGGACGGATCCGTCCAGTATTCGGGGTAGAGCGTGCCGCCGTCGAAGCCCATGATGTAGTAGAAGTCCCAGGGCACGTTCTGAATGGGATTCGGGAATTTTCCTTTGTTCTCGCCGGCGAACATCTTGAAGATGACGCCGAACTGCTTGAGGTTGTTCTGGCACGAGGCCCGATTGGCGGCTTCCCGAGCCCTGGACAACGCCGGCAGCAGGATCGCTGCCAGGATGCCGATGATGGCAATCACCACCAGCAGCTCGATTAAGGTGAACCCGCGCTTCCGCATGATGCACTACCCTCCATTCCGTGATTCGCAACCAATACTCACCAGGACGACCCTGGTACTTCGGCGAAACCGACCTTAACGGTACGGGCGAGCGGACCGGGCGGCCACCTCGAACCCGGCATGTTAGAATTTGATTGTTTCGGGCAAACAGTATCAGAACGGGTGGCACTCGTCAAGCCTCAAATCGACCGGTTGTGACACCGCTCCTGGGGCGGGCCGCGCAGGGTTTCCCCGCCGGCTCGGCGCCGAATTCACCGTTTCGAAGGGCCGACTCGGCGAAAATGGCCCAATCGTGAGAGGGCGCCCGCAGTACGAGTGAAGCTGTCGAAGTTGTGGCTTAACGAACACAATGCATCGTGAAACGAGTGCAGGCATCGTGCGACCGTACCACCGTCGTGGAGAGGAGGGCGAAGAGGGACGCGGCTTCGAGAACGGGAGAGAAGTCTGGATCGAAAGGAAACGGGGAAGGGGATGGATGGGGACGGCCTCCGTGTTAACCCCAGAGAAACACGGGAGAGGAGTGCTCATGCTTCGCCGCATCCTGGGGTTGTTGCGCCCCTACCGGCTGTCCATCGCGGCCGGATTCGTGCTGCTGATGGTCGCCACGCCGATGCAGAATTTCCACCCCCTGGTGTGGGGGTTCATCGTGGACGAGGTGATATTGAACCGCCGCTCCGAGTGGCTGCTGCCCGCCCTGGCGGTGATGGCGGCGGTCCATTACCTGGGCACGGCCCTGTCGGCCCTGCGGACGTACATCCTGGGGATCGCCGGGCAGCGGTTCGTGGCCGACGTGCGGAACCGCCTCTACGACAAGCTGATGCACCAGTCCCTTCCGTACCACCACGACCGCCGGACGGGGGACCAGGTGGCGCGTGTCATCGGCGACGTGGATACGCTCCAGGACATCGTCATCAACGGCGTGGACAGCGTGCTGGGCAACGCCCTGAGTTTCCTGTGGGTGGCGGGGATCGTGATATGGCTCGACTGGCGGGTGGGCGGGCTTACCCTGATCCCGTTGGTGCTGGTGGCCGTCGTGGTGTGGCTGTTCAACCAGCGCGTCAAGCACCTCTACCGCGCCATCCGCGACCGCCTGGGCGACCTCTCGGCCCATCTCCAGGAGCACCTCCAGGGAGTGACGGCAGTCAAAGCTTTCGCTCGGGAGCCCCACGAGGTGGCGCGGTTCGCCGAAACCAACCGGGCCTACACACGGGAGACCTATCGCGGGGTCAAGGTGCGGGCCCTCTACTTCCCGGGGGTGATGGCCGTGGGCTTCCTGAGCAACGTGGCCATGATCGGCGCGGGCGCGTACATCCTGCTGCGCCACCCCGCGGGCCGGTTCACCCTGGGCGACCTCATCGTGCTGCGGGGGTACTGGTGGCAGCTCTTCAGTCCCGTGTTCACCCTCGCCCAGGTCAACGAGATGGTCCAGCGGGCCCGGGCCGCGGCGGGGCGCATCTTCGAGGTCCTCGACGCGCCGGAACCCGTGGCCGATGCGCCCGACGCCGAAGAGGCGGGGGCGCTGGAAGGGCGCATCGAGTTCCGCAACGTCACCTTCGGCTATCGTCCGGACCGACCCATCCTGCACGGTGTGGATTTCGAGGTGCGGCCGGGCCAGAAGGTGGGCGTGGTGGGCCCCAGCGGCGCCGGCAAATCCACGGTGCTGGGCCTGATCATCCGATTCTACGACCCGCAACGCGGGGCGGTCTGCCTCGACGGCCGCGATGTGCGGCAGTTGCGGCAGGCCTCGTTTCGGCGCCACATGGCCATGGTGACCCAGGACCCCATCCTGTTTAACACCACCGTGCGGGAGAACATCCGGTTCGGCCGGCTGGACGCCTCGGAAGCGGACCTCGAAGAAGCGGCCCGGGCCGCCAACGCCCACGGGTTCATCCTCGACCTGCCGGAGGGCTATGACACCCGGGTGGGCGAGCGCGGAGTGAAGCTTTCCGGCGGACAGAAGCAGCGCCTGTGCATCGCCCGGGCCTTCCTGGCCAACCCGCGCATCCTGCTCCTCGACGAGGCCACCGCATCCGTCGAGCCCGAGTCCGAGGCCCTGATCCAGGGCGCCCTGGAGCGCCTGATGGAAGGCCGCACCGCCGTCATCGTGTCGCACCGCCTCTCGCTGGTGCGCGACTGCGACCTCCTCCTGGTGGTGGAGGACGGCCGCATCGCCGAACGGGGAACCCACGAGGAGCTGCTCAAGAACGGGGGATGGTATGGGCGCATGTATCCGCTGCAGATGGAGGGCGGCGCCTACCTCGACGACTACCGCGTGTCCGAATAGCTGCTGACATCGGCATGCATACGGTTGGCGGCGGGTTGATCCAAGCGGACCCGGCGCTTACACTCGATACATGGGCACGACACGACTATTGCCGATGTGGGTGTTGAGTCTTTCCGTAGCGGCCGCGGCGGGCGCGCAGGAGGCTCCGGGCGACTACAGTTTCTTCTCCGCGGACGACCGGACGCGGATTCGGGCCTCGGCCGAGACCGATTGGGGCCGACCCATCGTCGAGGCCATGCGCCAAGCCTGGGAGGAGCGCCAGAAGCACGACATGGCGGTGCCCGAACGGGAATCGGGGCATTTTCACCACTACTTCTGTCCCGAACACAAGAGCCTGCTCCGGTTCGACTGGGACGAGCCCGCCCGCCACTGGTGCGACGCCTGTGGAAAGCATCTCACCGACGAACGGTACGACCATGCCTGGGTCCGATTCGTCCACGGCCACAACCAGACCTTTCTGCGCAATTCCACCTGGCTCTACATGGCCACCGGAGACCGGACCTACCTCGAACCCGTGCGCGGCCTCCTGCTCGATTACGCGTCGAAGTACCCGGGGTACGAGCTGCACGGCCACAACATGAAGCCGGCGCCCTACGGCGGCAAGGCCTTTTCCCAGACCCTCGACGAGGCGGTGTGGATGTGCGACGTGGCCCCGGCTTACGCCGAGGTGCGTCCCCTGTTGACGGAGGAAGAGGCGGCGCGCATCGAGACCAACCTCATCCGGGCCTGCGCGGACGTGATCCGGGGAAACCGCGTCGGCGGCAACTGGCAGGTGTGGCACAACGCCGGGCTCGCCTGCGCGGCCGTCGCCCTGCGCGACGACGCCCTCCTCGACATGGCCATTGAGGATCCGGACTACGGGTACCATCACATGATGGAGGTGGGCGTCACCAAAGACGGGTGGTGGAACGAGCGGTCGCCGGCCTATCATTTCTATCCCCTCGAGGCCATGGTCCACACCGCCGAGGCGGTCCGGTGCCGCGGCATCGACCTCTACGACGAAAGCCTCAAGCGCATGTTCACGGGCCCGTTGCAGGCCGTGTACCCGGATCTGACCCTTCCCGCCCACAACGACGGCTGGTACGGCACCTCGCTGGACCAGGCGGCGCCCCTATACGAGGTGGCCGCCCTCCGGTTTCGGGAGCCCTCCTTCCTCGACGTGGCGGAGCGCTGCTACGCGAAGAGGGGACGGACCCATCCCCGGGCCCTGCTCCACGGGCGACCCATCGAGCCCGACGGGAGCCCCCTCTTCCTCGAGTCGTGCGTGCTGCGGGATACGGGCATCGCCTTTCTGCGGAACGGCACACACACCGTGGTGCTCAAGTTCGGTCCCCACGGCGGCGGACACGGGCACCCGGACAAGCTGTCCCTTGCCCTCCACGACGGCCGACGGGAGCTGGTGGCCGACATGGGCACCCCCGGCTACGGCGTCCCCGACTACACGGCCTGGTACAAGCGAACGATTTCCCACAGCACCGTGACCGGGGACGGTGCGGACCAGAAACCGTCGGCGGGCGAGCTCCGGGCCTTCGAGGCCCGGCCGACGGGCGGCACGGTGTCGCTCGTTTGCGACACGGCCTATCCGGGGGTTCACATGGAACGTCGCGTCGTCCTCGACGGCGCCCGGCTGGAGGATACCTTCCTCTGCTCTTCCGAGGAGCCGCGCCGGTACGAGTACATACTCATCCTGACCGAGCCGGTGGCACCTCCCGAGTCCGCCCGTCCCGCCTCGTTTTCGGAAGGCCCGGGCTACGACCGCATTTCCGACGCCGTGGAATGGTCCGCCGAGGGGCCCGTGACGCTCTCGGTGGGTTCGGCGACCCTCACCTTGTCCGCGCAGCAGTCCTTCTCCTTGATCACGGGTACGGCGCCGGGCATTCCCGGTCCGGCTTCGGCCAGCCGAAAGGACTTCAAGCCCTGCCATCCGCTGATCGTGCGGGTGGAAGGGCCGCGGATGGTGGTGCAGGCCACGTGGGAACTGATTCCAGGGGGCGGGTCGTAGGCCGGGAAAGGGCTCGGGCATCCTCGCCCAAACAAAAAAACAAAACAGGACCTGGCCCGGTGATTCTTTGACATTTCCGGGACGCCTTTGCTAGTTTACTTCGGAATTGCCCATCCTGAGCCCGTTCGGCGTCCGTTGCGGTATCGTCGGTCGTCGGTCGGCACGGCTTAGGGGCGGTTCCGGATTGAAGCGATTCCTCTCCCTGGCCGGTGCGCTTTTCCGCGGGCCGGAAAGGGGCACGTGCGAGGTTTTCCTTTTTCCCTTGGCTTTCTGGTGGGGGTGAACGGTACCTGGCGCCTTTCTTGTATTAATTGGTTGCGTTGGGCGGAACGCGGCGTGCACGGGCCGATGCGCGGCGGACAAGCGGGACGGCCCGGAAACGTCGGTGGCGTGACATCGGCCGGAGCGCCCGCGGGGGATAACAGAAGATGCCTAGGATTCTGGTGCTGGATGGTCTAAGCGACGAGGGCGTGGAGATCTTTCGTTCCACAGCGGGCTTTGAGGTCGACGTGAAGCCGCCCCAAACGCCCGAGCAATTGGCCGAGATCGTGGGCGAGTACGACGGATTGGTCGTGCGGAGCGCCACCAAGGTCACGGCGGAGGCGCTCAAGAACCCCGGACGCCTCCGGGTGATCGGTCGGGCCGGGGCGGGCACGGACAACATTGATAAGGAAGCCGCCACGGAGCACGGCATCGTCGTGATGAACACGCCGGGCGGCAACACGATCTCGACCTGCGAACACGCCTTCGCCCTCCTCCTGGCGCTGTGCCGCAACATCCCCAAGGCCCACACCTCGATGATGGAGGGCCGCTGGGACCGCAAGCTGTTCATGGGCACGGAGTTGTACGGCAAGACGCTGGGCATCGTGGGCGTCGGCCGGATCGGCGGAGCCGTGGCCAAGCGGGCCCTGGCCTTCGAGATGAAGGTGATCGCGTTTGATCCGCTGCTGACCAAGCTCAAGGCCGAAGCCCTGGGCATCGAGTTGGTGTCCATCGACGAAGTCATCGAGCGGTCCGACTTCATCACCATCCACGCCCACAAGACCGAGAAAACGAACAACATGATCCGGGCCGAGCACTTCGCGCGGATGAAGCCGGGGTGTCGCATCATCAACTGCGCCCGCGGAGGCCTGATAAACGAGCAGGATCTGGCCGAGGCCCTGCGGGAGAAGCGCATCGCCGGCGCGGCCCTCGACGTATACACCAGCGAGCCCCTGAAGGAGAATCCCTTCCTGGGCCTGGACAACATCATCATGACGCCGCACCTGGCCGCCTCGACGGACGAGGCCCAGCTCACGGTGGCCGTGGACATTGCGCACCAGATGGTGGATTACCTCACCACGGGCGCCATCGTGAACGCGGTGAACGTGCCCAGCCTCGACCGGGAGACCCGCGAGCAGCTTCAGCCGCTGCTGTACCTCGGCGAGCAGTTGGGCCGTTTCATGTCGCTGTACATGACCGGCAAGCCGCAGTCCGTGGAAGTGGAGTACGCCGGCGAGATCGGCGTGACCGACACGTACCCCATCACGGCCAGCATCCTGACGGGATTCCTGTCCCCGCTGGTCGAGACGGTGAACATGGTGAGCGCCCCGGTGCTGCTCAAGCACCACGGCATCGAGTTCAGCGAGACCCGGTCGGCCCGCACCACCGACTATGCCTTCACGGTGGGGGTGAAGGTGGAGACCGACAAGGAGGCCCACCGCATCGCCGGCACCCTCTTCGGGATGAACGACCCGCGGATCTGCCTTATCGACGGCACCCGGGTGGACGCCAAGCCGGAAGGGTGGATGGTGGTCTGCATGAACGAAGACAAGCCGCTGATCATCGGCCGCGTGGCCACCATCCTCGGCGAGGCCGGCATCAACATCGCCAACCTCATGCTGGGGCGCGACGAGCGCGGGGGACGGGCCTCGACGGTCCTCAACGTGGACGAACCCGTGCCCGACGAGGTTATGGACAAGATCCGTCAGGTGCCCTACGTCAAGCAGGCGCGCCTGGTGGCCTTGTCCTCTTGATTTCGCCCCTTTCCGGGGGCCAACTGAACAGTGAATGGAAAATGGGCGCTCTCCCGCACGGAGAGCGCCCTTGTGTCAGGGCGGCGCCCGCTTTACGAGCGGCGCGCCCATGATCCCGCCCCGAAGACGCGGGGCGGCAAGGAGATCGCATGGGCCGTTACAAGCACATCCAGGTTCCCGAAGGCGACAAGATCACCGTAGGCGCCGGCGGCGCCCTTCAGGTGCCGGATCGCCCCATCATCGGCTTTATCGAAGGAGACGGCACGGGCCCCGACATCTGGCGGGCCTCGGTGCGGGTATTCGACGCGGCGGTCGAGAAGGCCTACGGCGGTCAGCGCCGCATCGCCTGGATGCAATTGTATGCCGGCGAGAAGGCCAACGAGGTGACGGGGACCTATCTGCCGGACGAGACCCTCGAGGCCATCGAGGAGTTCGCCATTGCCATCAAAGGCCCCCTCACGACGCCCGTGGGCGGCGGGTTCCGGAGCCTCAACGTGTCGCTGCGGCAGCGGCTGGACCTCTATGCCTGCGTCCGCCCCGTCCGCCACTTCCCGGGCGTTCCCAGCCCCGTGCGGGAGCCCGAGAAGGTGGATATGGTGATCTTCCGAGAGAACACGGAGGACGTGTACGCCGGGCTCGAACTTGCGAAAGATTCACCTGAAGTAAAGGAATTCCTCGCATTTGCCGAAAAGTCCCTCGGTTGGAAGATTCGCCCGGACTCCGGGATTGGAATCAAGCCAATCAGCGAATCAGGGTCCAAACGGCTCATCCGTGCGGCTGTGGACTACGCCCTGAAGCACAAACGGAAGAGCGTCACCCTGGTACACAAAGGCAACATCATGAAATATACCGAAGGCGCGTTCCGTAACTGGGGCTACGAATTGATTCGCGAGGAATACGCGGATGTCGCGGTCGGTTGGGACGATTGCGGCGGTCAGCCCGGGGATAAACTGCTGGTCAAGGACACCATTGCCGATATCTTCCTGCAGCAGATCCTGACGCGTCCGTCGGAATTTGACGTGATTGCGACGATGAACCTCAACGGCGACTACATGAGCGACGCCCTGGCCGCGCAGGTCGGGGGCATCGGCATCGCGCCGGGAGGCAACATCAACTACCAGACCGGCGCGGCGGTGTTTGAGGCGACCCACGGTACGGCGCCCAAGTACGCCAACCTGGACAAGGTGAATCCGAGCAGCGTGATCCTCTCGGGGGTGATGATGTTCGATCACATGGGCTGGACCGAGGCCGGAGAGCGGATCATCAACGGGCTTATCAAGGCGCTCCAGCAGAAGGTGGTGACCTATGACTTCGCCCGCCTCATGGAAGGGGCCCGAGAGGTCCGGACCAGCGAGTTCGGCGATGCCATCATAGCGAACATGTAGCTATATCGCCCCGGACGGGGACTGGATTGGACTACGCGCGCCGGTCGTCCGACGGCGCACAGCCCGGGGTAGGAAACGGGCCGACCGGCGCGCGCCGTCCTACGCAGAGGAGGAGACACAATTTCGCTCTTGCGCAGCTTGCGCAGGTAAACGGGCTGTGGCATAATCCTGATTGCGAGTTGTGGACGGGAGGCAAGAGGGGTGATTTCAGTGCTTGAACCCTTGGATCTTGGTTCCGACGAAGGTCGTCAGCGGATTGCGCGGCTCTACCGATATGCCCAGATCGGGCATTGCGTCAGCAGCGTAACGCATGACGTCAACAACTTCCTGGGCGCCATCATGGCCTATGCCGAGCTCATCGGCATGGACTCGCCGCTCAACCAGGAATCGGTGCGCATGATCGAGGAGATCATGGGCGCCGTGCGCAAGTCGAGCACGCTCGTCAACAGCCTCACCGCCATCGCGCGCAAAGAGCGCGACAACATCAGCCTCGTCGACCCCGCCCAGTTGGTCGAGAAGGTGGTGGATCTGCGCCGTTACGACCTCAAAGCCGCCCAGATCGCCATCGACACCGCCTACGAGAGCGACATGCCCATGCTGGTGGCCGATCAGCCCAAGCTGGAGCAGGCCCTTATCTATGTCATCGCCAACGCTATCGAAGAGCTCCACGACCGGGAGCGGCGGATGGTGAAGATCCGCGTCCGCCACGCCACGGAGGGCGTGGAAATCGACATCTGGAACTCGGGCCGGGAGATCCCCGAGGAGCTCCGCGAAGCCATTTTCCAGCCCTTCTTCACCACGAAGAAGGAGGATCACCTCGGCCTGGGCCTGGCCGTCACCCGCGACATCATGCAGTACCACGGCGGCGACATTTCCTACGACCCCAAGCGGGGATTCGTGTTCTACCTGCCCCGCGAGACGGCCCTGAGCTCCCGCAGCACGCACTAGGGGGCATGCCGGGGCCCGGCGACGCCCGGGCCCTCTACGGGGTCCTGAATCCACCTTCCTCCATGCGCCTTCCTGGATCCGGGATTCCTCCGCTTCGGCCGCCCCAAGAGGACTGGAACGGTTCCCTCGCCCATCCCCTCCCTTGGATTCCTCTACCAAAGCACGGTGCGCAATTGGCAGAAAGGGAGACGCCAGGGCGGCGTCTCCCGGGCTCTCCGCGGGCATAATTCTACTTCCCGTGATCCGGAGACCATCCGGATACGGGTACCGTCAGCGGCGACGCCGAACGGGGATCAGGGAAGGACCGATTCGTGGGTGTTGATGACGAGTCGCCGGTGGTTGTTGTTGCAGTTGGTCTTGAAGGCGTCGGGCACGGCCGTGGGGTACTGGCTGTTGAAGCAGGCCAGGCAATAGTCGTCGGCCGAGCCGTAGGCGGCGTCGACGAGGGACTCGATGGTATTGAAGACCAGCGAGTCGACGCCGAGGTAGTCGCGGATCTCGTCCACGGTCATTTTCGACGAGATCAGCCGCGACCGATCGGGGGTGTCGATGCCGTAATAGCAGGAGTTGATGATGGGCGGCGCGCTGATGCGGAAATGGATCTCTTTGGCTCCGCAGCGGCGCAGCATCTTGATGATCTTGCGCGCGGTGGTGCCGCGGACGATGCTGTCGTCGACCAGGACGATCCGCTTGCCGTTGATAACGCTTCGGGCGGGGTTGAGCTTGATCTTGACGCCGAAGTCCCGGATGGTCTGGTCCGGTTCGATGAACGTGCGGCCCACGTAGTGGTTGCGAATGAACCCCATCTCGAAGGGGATCCCCGACTCGTGGGAGTATCCGAGGGCGGCCTGGTTTGACGAGTCGGGCACGGCCATGACGAGGTCGGCCTCGACGGGGGCGAGCTTGGCGAGGTTGCGGCCGAGGCGCTTGCGCACTTCGTCCACGTCCTGGCCGAAGATGGTGCTGTCGGGCCGGGCCACGTAGACGTATTCAAAGATGCAGGGCTTGGGCGCCACCGGCTCGAAAGGCATGTACGAGGTGAGGCCTTCGCGGGTGGCGACGACCATCTCGCCGGGATTGATCTCGCGCACCCATTCGGCGTCGATGATGTCGAGGGCGCAGCTTTCGCTGGCGAAGATATGAGAATCGCCGA
>CAYVOE010000082.1:10924-14516 GCA_964452795.1 uncultured Nitrospiraceae bacterium | reverse complement strand
CGACATCATTCCGAACAGCCACCTGGTCATCTGCATGCTCGACAGCCAGCACGCCGGGGCCGAGCAGAACCGGGATTTCATCCGCGAGATCGTGGCGGACAGCCAGCGCAAGATCTTCTTCGTCATCAACAAGGCCGATCAGCTCAATCCGGAGGAGATCGATCCCGCCGGCCGGCGCGGACCCGCCAAGGACCTCATGCGCAGCCTCTCCGGGGTCGTCGAGGACGCCGAGCTGTTCTTCGTGTCGAGCCTGTATGCCCTCTATTCGGCCCAGCTTGCTTCGGGCCGGCTGACGATGGCCGATCTCGAGCGCGACAACAAGGTCCGGCTCCCCATGAGCGTGATGCAGGATCTGACCGGCGCGGAAGACCGGGAAAAGGCCGTGGCCGACTACCTGTGGACCGAGAGCCGTTTCGGCCGGCTCTACGACCGCGCCCTCGAATACCTCTACGGCGAGAACAGGGAAGGCGCCGTGGTCGAGAACACGTGCAAGTTCCTGGCGGACCAGGCCTGGCGCTACACCCGACCCCTTCAGGCCCGCCTCGACGTCGCCCGCGACGTGCCCCGCCTGGAAGACCTTGCCCGGCGCCGCCAGACCCTGACACGGGATCTCGAATACAACCGAGCCCGCACGGAGCAGGTCCTCACCGGGCTCGAGGCCGTCACCCAGGGCGGCGAGTTCGAAGGCCGCCCCTATCCGGGCTACAAGGATCTGGTTGAGAAGCGCCTTACGTCGGCGGCGGTCGAGGAAGAGGTGTTGAAGCCCCTGCGGGAATGGCTGGCCTCCTCCGAGAACCTCAAGCGGGCCAAGCGGGAGCGCTACCGTCCTTTGACGGCTCAGGTGGAAGCGCGCCTCGACGCCTTTGTCGAGCGCACGCTGGACGAAATCAACCGCGAGGTCGAGGCCGTGGAAGGACGCATTCGCGCGTGGATGCGGCCCGTTGCGCCGGGTCCGGAGACCCTCGAGATGGGCCGGATCGAGGCGCCCCGGGCCAACATCGCGCTGATTGAAGGCGGCATGGGAGGGTCCTATGCGCTCTTCGGGCTGATTGGGCTGATTGTGGGCGCGGCGGCCGGCGCGGCCATCGGCGCGGCCACCCATGTGGACACCCTGGTGAACCTGCCTATGCCGCTGGAGGTGTCTCAGCCGGGAGCCGTCCTGGGCGGAGTCGCGGGCGCCGTGGTGGGTCTGCTGGCGGGGCTCATTGCCCGGGCCTCCGGCAGCGACGACGCCCGCCGCGAGAAGCTCGGCCGTCAGTTCACCGAGAAGGTCAACCAGATGCTGCTCCACGACTTGCGCGAACAGCTTCTCAGCCGGCTCGAACGTCGCCGGGTCGCCTTCACCGATTCGGTCCGCCAGGGGTTCGACCACATCACCCGAAATCTGGAAGACGAGCTCGAGCAGGTCCGCCGCGAGGAGGACGAGCTGCGCCGCGACCAGGATCAGGTGGTGAATCGGCTGGAGCCCAAGATCCAGAGCCTGACGGAGCTGATGAACCGCGCCCGGGCCTGCATCGACGGCCGCACCACCGCCCTGGACCCGCGCTGACGGGTCCGGCCGGGACAACCCGCACCTATCGAGCCGATCCGTCATCCATGGCCCCGCGGCCGACGGATCGGCTATACTTATATCTGAAGGTCCAAGTGTCCGCCCCGACCAGGGAGCGGGACCCGCCTCGCGGTTCTCCCCGGGAAGTGACGCTCCCGTTCGGCGCAGCGATTTCAGGGAGGGGTGAACCTTGGAGGTTTCACACTCATGGCCCTCGTCGTCGCGGCGCCCAATGGAGCCCTGCAGCACGAGATCGAAGAGTTCGGCCTGGCCCTCTGGGAACGCATCCAGCGTGCCCTTCCGGGGCCGTTGCGGCAGCGGTACTGGCAGGAACGGCTCCTGGACCGCGCCATGCGGGACGACGATTTCCGCGTGAACGTGCTGCGACTGGTGGACGTCCTGCCCGCGCTTCACACCCCCGCCCAGGTTACCGAACACGCCCAGGAATATCTGCTGGCCCCCGGCGACGCCCTCCCCGGACTGGTGCGGGCGCCGTTGCGCCTGGCGTCGAATCCCGCGCTGCGCGGACTCGCCGCCAACACCATCCGCAGCCAGGTGCGGCGCCTGGGCGAGCGGTTCATCGTGGGCGCCACGCCCCGCGAGGCCCTGCCCGCCCTGCGCCGGCTTCACGACCGCGGCATCGGATTCACCGTGGACCTCCTGGGCGAGGCGACGCTCTCGCTGGAAGAGGCGCGCCGGTACCAGGAACGGTACCTCGAACTTATCGACGTGCTGGCCGAGGAGGCCGATTCCTGGCCCCGGCGCGCCGCGATTGACGAGGACGTCCGGGGCGCGGTGCCGCGGGTGAACGTCTCCGTGAAGGTGTCGGCCCTCGATCCGGCCCTCGATCCGCTCGATCCGGCCGGCGGCATCGCGCGGCTCCGCGACCGGTTGCTTCCGCTGTTCCTTCACGCCAAGGACCGCTGCGCCTTCATCAACCTCGACATGGAGCAATGGAGCATCCACGAGATTACGATGGGGGCCTTTGAAGCGGTTCTCGACCATCCGGACCTGCGGTCGTGGCCCCACGCGGGCATCGTGGTCCAGGCCTACCTGCGGAGCGCGGAAGAGGACGTCGATCGCCTGGTGGAACTGGCCCGGCGCCGGGGCGCCCCGGTGACGGTGCGCCTGGTCAAAGGGGCCTACTGGGACTACGAACAGATACGCGCGCGCCAATTCGGCTACCCGTGTCCGGTCTTTTCTCGGAAAGCCGACACGGACGCCCATTACGAAGCCCTGACGGTCCGGCTTCTGGATAGCGCGGAATGGCTCTATCCCGCCTTCGCAAGCCACAACGTGCGGTCGCTGAGTCATGCCATCGTCCAGGCGCGCCGGAGCGGGATTCCGAAGAACGGTTACGAAATCCAGATGCTCTACGGGATGGCGGAACCCGAGCGCGCCGCCCTCCGTTCCCTCGACGAGCGGGTTCGGATCTACGCGCCCGTGGGCGAGCTCATTCCGGGCATGGCCTATCTGGTCCGGCGCCTCCTCGAGAACACGTCCAACCAGGGGTTCCTGCGCCAGGCCCATCGGGAGAAAGTGAGCATGAGCGAACTGCTGCAGCCGCCCCGGCCTTCGGACGGCGACAACGGATCGCCCGCGGCCCGTTCCTCCGCCCCTCCGGAGCGGCGCGCCGACGTCGAGTTCGAGAACTGTCCCTTTACCGATTTCACCGACCCCTACACGCGCGGGCAATTCCTCAAGGCTGTGAAGATGCAGGGCGAGAATCTGCCCATGCGGGTGCCGGTGGTGGTCAACGGCGAGGTCCGCTCCGAGGGCGATGCCTTCGAGCGCCCGTGCCCGAGCGACCCCGCTCGGAAGGTGGCCGACGTCGTCCGGGCCACGGTCGACGATGCGGATCGGGCCGTGGCCGCCGCCCTCGAGGCCTTTCCGGCCTGGCGCGACCGGCCCCTCGAGGACCGCACCCGCCTGCTCGAAGCCCTCGCCGACCGGCTCCAGGCCGACCGGGCCGAACTGGCGGCGCTCATGGCTTACGAAGTCGGCAAGCCCCTCGAGGACGCCGACGCCGACGTGGCCGAGGCC
>CAYVOE010000082.1:3043-10914 GCA_964452795.1 uncultured Nitrospiraceae bacterium | reverse complement strand
CAGGCGGCCATCGCCGAATTGCGCGAGGCCGTCGATTTCTGCCGCTACTACGCCCGTGAGGCCGAGATCGAACTGGCGCCGAAATCCCTGGGCACCGGTCCCGGCGAACGCAACCTGTGGCTCTATGAAGGCCGCGGCCCGACGGCCGTCATCGCCCCCTGGAACTTCCCCCTGGCCATCCTGTGCGGGATGACCACGGCCGCCCTGGTGGCGGGAAACCCCGTCCTGATGAAGCCCGCCGAACAGTCCAGCGCCGTGGGCTACGCCCTGTTTAGACGCATGCGCGAGGCCGGGTTCCCGGCCGGCGTCGTCCACTTTCTGCCCGGTATCGGCGAAGAGGTGGGGCGACGGCTGGTCGAGCATCCGCAGGTGGCCGCCATCGCCTTCACGGGCAGCAAGGACGTCGGTCTCTCGATTATCGAAACCGCCGGACGGACCCATCCCGACCAGCGCCTCGTCAAACGAGTGGTCTGCGAGATGGGCGGCAAGAACGCCATCGTCGTCGACGACGACGCCGACCTGGACGAAGCGGTGCAGGGCGTGGTCCAAAGCGCCTTCGGCTACGCCGGCCAGAAATGCTCGGCCTGTTCCCGGGCGCTGGCCGTGGGCGCGGCCTACGAACCCTTTGTGGCACGGCTGGTGGAAGCCACCCGCAGCCTCGTTATTGCGCCTGCTCACGATCCCTCCTGTCAGCTTCCGCCCGTGGTGGATCGCGAGGCCCACGACCGCCTCATGGGCATCGTCGATAACCCGCCCGCCGACGTGGAGGTCCTGTACCGGGGCGACGTCGTGGAGGGCGGATGGTACGTGCCGCCCCTCATCGTCCGCATCCAGGATCCCGATCATCCCCTGATGCAGACGGAACTTTTCGGGCCCATCCTGGCCGTGGCCCAAGTCGAGACCTTTGACGAGGCCCTGGAATGGGCCCTCCATTCCCCCTACGCCCTCACCGGCGCCGTCTACTCCCGCAATCCCCGCCATCTCGACCGAGCGGCCCGTGAATTCCGCGCCGGCAACCTCTATCTCAACCGGGGAAGCACGGGCGCCCGCGTGCACCGTCAGCCTTTCGGCGGCGCCGGGCTCAGCGGGGGCGGCACCAAGGCCGGCGGCCCCGGCTACCTGCTGAACTTCGCCGATCCCCGCGTGATCACGGAAAACACCGTGCGCCACGGCTTCGCGCCCGAGCTGGCGCTGTAAGCGGTCGTTCGCCGGAAAAGCGGATCGCGACGGCCTCCGCATCGATCCGCCGATCCGGCCCTTTCTTTCGTTTCCCGTCCGGACCGTTTAGAATGCCCCCGAATTGTGGCGGCCCCGGCGGAAGAATCCCAATGAGAGTCAGTTTTGTCATCCCGGTCTACAACGAGCGCGAAACCCTGGAGGCCCTTACCGAGGGCATCCTCGAGCATGTACGGCCCCACGAGCCCCATATCGTCTTCATCGACGACGGCAGCACCGACGGCTCCACGGAAATCCTCCGCCGGTTGCGCGACCGCTACCCCGTCATTGAAGTCATTCGGTTCCGGCGCAATTTCGGCAAGTCGGCGGCCCTGGCGGCGGGATTTGACCGGGCGGACGGGGACTTCGTGTTCACCATGGATGCGGACCTGCAGGACGACCCGGCCGAGATTCCCCGGTTTCTCGAGAAGATCGAGGAAGGCTGCGACATCGTGGTCGGGTGGAAAGCCAAGCGGCGGGACCCCTGGCACAAGACCCTGCCGTCCCGCGTGTACAACCGGGCCGTGTCGCGCCTGTTCGGCCTGGGCCTGCACGACATCAACTGCGGATTCAAGCTCTACCGCACGGAGGTGGTGAAGCGGCTGCGGGTGTACGGGGAGATGCATCGGCTCTTGCCGGCCCTCGCCCTCGGTCTGGGCTACCGTTCGGAAGAGATCCCCGTGACCCACCATCCCCGTCGGTACGGGGTCTCCAAATACGGATTTGAACGCTTCGCCAAGGGCGCCGTGGACGTGCTCACGGTGTGGTTCCTCATTCGCCATTCCTACACGCCGGCCCATTTCTTCGGCAAGGGCGCGGGCGCGCTGGCGGGGACAGCGATACTGGCGCTTGTGGCGGGTGCGGCCTTTGCCGCGGCGGGAAGGAATCTCGCCGGGGCGACGGCGTGGCTGACGGCGCTGATGCTGCTTCTGGGGGCGGGCGCTTCGGTGGCGCTGGGGCTGGTGGCGGAGCTGTTCCTGCGCCACCGGGTACGCATCGACCCGGCGCTCTACATCGATGAAGAGGGTTTTCCGGAGGGGCGGAACGGGGATTGACGGCGTTCCGTCACCCGTTTTCGGCGCGGGCCAACTGACGATCCCACCAATCTTGACGAGACAAAGCCTTCCAGTAGGCCTCCTCGAAGATCAGTGAAAACTTCTTGAATGTGAATGGTTTTGTGATGTACCCGTCGGCGCCGGCGCGCAGGGCCTCCGAAAGGGGATAGCGTTCGTCGAAGGCGGTCATCAGCACGATGGCGATGCCGGGGTGGTTGGCTCGAACGATCCGGATGAACTCGAACCCGTTCATCTCGGCCATGGCGACGTCGCTGAGAACCAGATCGACGGGATGGTCCCGAAGGACCTCCAGACCTTCCTGCCCGCTGGTACGGGCCTCGACTTCGCAGCCTTTCTCCAGGAGGAACGCCGTGAGAAGTTCGAGGATGGAAGGGTCGTCATCAACGACGAGGATCCTCAGGTGCTTTATCATGAATACGGCATCCGTCTTGTATGTCGCGTTCATCCAGCCCCTCGACATCCCGGCCTTGCACGGACCCCCTTGGGAGCGGGATAAACCCGCGAGGTTCTACAGGTGCACAATACGCCAGATGGAAGCCCGGGATCAAGCCCGTATTTGGGCCGGATCCCGGGCGTATCGTCTGGCGTTAGCGACGCTTAGCGGCGCCGGGCGGGGCGGCGGCCGAAATTGCGGCCGGAACCTTGTCCCCGCCGGAAGGGACGGCCGTTGCCGTTGCCGTTTCCGTTTCGCGCACGCGGCGCCGGGGCCAGGGGGACGGCCCCTTCCCACTCGGCCCGGGGGATCCGGTTGCCGAGTTCGCGCTCGATGGCGTACAGGGCCGGACCCTCTTCGGGGCACACGAAGGTGAAGGCGACGCCCCGCGCGTTGGCGCGTCCCGTGCGGCCGATGCGATGGATATAGTCGTCGGGCGAATTGGGCACGTCGTAGTTCACGACGTGGCTGATGCCGCGCACGTCCAGCCCGCGGGCCGCCACGTCGGTGGCCACCAGGACCTTGTACCGACCGTCGCGGAACCCGTTGATGGCCTGGTCGCGCTGGCGCTGAGACCGCCCGCCGTGAATGGCCTGGGCCTTGAAGCCCTCGGCATGGAGCGCCTTGGCGATCCGGTCCGTGCGATGCTTGGTGCGCATGAACACCAGGACCGAGGTCACCTCCGGATCGCGCAAGAGGTTCGCCAGGAGGCCCAGCTTCTTGTCGCCCTGCACCGTGTACACGCCCTGTTCCACGTCCTTGGCCGGCGATGCCACGGGGCCCACCTGCACCCGCACGGGGTCGCGCTGCAGGCTCCGCGTAAGGTCGGCGATGGCCTTGGGGAACGTGGCCGAGAACAGCATGGTCTGCCGCTCTTCGGGCAGTTCGGCGATGACCTGCTTGATGTCGGGGAGGAACCCACTGTCGAGCATGCGGTCCGCCTCGTCCAACACCAGGATCGACAGGCGCCGGAAGTCGGTGTTGCCCCGGCGAATGTGGTCGAGGAGGCGTCCCGGCGTGGCCACGACGATGGCCGTGCCCTGGCGCAGGGCCCGGGTCTGCCGTTCCATGCCCACGCCGCCGTACACACAGGTCGTTCGCAGGCCCAGGGCACGGGCGTGGGGCTCGAGCACGGTGTTCACCTGCTGGGCCAGTTCGCGCGTCGGCGCCAGCACCAGCATGCGCGTGCCCCGTCCGGGGCGGGCCTTCAGCCGGGTCAGCGACGGCAGCCCGAAGGCCAGCGTCTTGCCCGTGCCCGTCTGGGCGATGCCGATGATATCGTGGCCTTCCAGAGCCACCGGAATGGCCTGGGCCTGGACCGGCGTCGGTTCGGTGATGCGCGCCTGCTTCAGTACTTTCAGGCACACGGGGTCAATATTCAGTTGATCAAAAGACACAGTTGTTTCCCTTTCATCCGCCGGACACAATTCCGCACGGACTCATATTGCCTTTTCAGCACGGGCAAATCGGGAAACAACGCTTTCGGCGGGTATCCAGACTCGGTGTAGTGTGCTGTGTAGGAGAAAAGACGGAGCTTAAGAACCCTTGCAAACCCAATTAGCAAGCCCCACACTAAGGGACATTATACCATTCGACGGGTCAAAATGCAACGCGATGGCCGGCCGGATTTTCGAGCCCATCACTCTCGCAGGAGCACGTCGCAGGCGAGGCGCACCTTGCGCACCAGGCGGTTGACCGCGCCGGACCGGCGGGCGATTTCCCGGCTCTTCGCCAGCGCCCGATGCCGAAGGGCGTGCGGACCCGTGAGCGAGGGCCGTTCCACGGGCCGCCCCAGGACCGATTCCACCGGAAGCCACAGCTCTTCCGCCGGGTAGCCGAAGGCCGCGAAGTCCTCGGGAGCCACGCGGCGGTAGAGGTACTGCGCCTCCGCCAGGCGGTCCGGCATTTGAAAGGCCACGGCCCAGGAATCCGACGCGCCGAGGCGGCCGTGACCGGGCGAGGCGGCGGGCGGAGCCCCTTCCGGCTCGAGGCCCAGTTCCTTCCACAGGGTTGCGTGAACCGACGCCGGGTCGGCCGCATAGTCCTCGTAGCGCACCTTGATCAGCCGGCCGCCCGAGCGAACGTGGCGACCGACGGCCTCGACCCACCGCGCCACTTCCCGCGCGTCCCGGCGGGGGATCTCGGGGTCCTGCTCCGTCAGAAACGCGAAGGGATGCTGCACCGCGACCAAGAGGGGGGCGTCGGGCAGGACCCGGCGCAGGAAGGGCAGGATGCTTACATATTCGGGCGTGGCGTCCAGCAGGCGCGCGGCGCCGCTCGAAGCGCGGGCGGGACCGTAGAGTCCGGCGCAGTAAGCGCGGCACGCGGCGACGTAATCGCCTTCCCGGGCGGGCAGTTGCTCGACGAAGAGCCGTTGCGCCTCCGCCGCCAGGATGTGGTCGTAGGGCGCCTTGTATACCTTGTCGTAGTAGCCCAGGTATGCCACGGGCGTGAGCAGGTGCCGGGCGGGCGCCGGCGCCACGCGCGAATGCGCCGTCAGCGTCGCCCGAAGGGCTTCGTAGCCCGGGCCGGGCAACCCCGCCAGCAGCACCACCTGTCCCAGGACTTCGGCCACCGCGTCTGTTTTCTCTGTCGTTGAAACGGTATCCATGGCTTTTCCGAACTCGGTCCGAAAGATGAAGATACCACGCCGCCGCCGCCGTTGCCAGGATCGCCGGACCGGGTCCGTCGGCTCTCAGGCGATTCAGAGAGAGAAGCCGTAGAGGCGGGCGTTGCGGAGGGTGAACACGAGCCGGACGGGCTGCCCCTCGAGTTCGGTCAGGGGCCGCTTCCCGACGACGGGAGCGTCCAGGGCGTCGGCGGTGAGGGGTTCGATATCGCCGGGGGCGAAACCAGTGATGGGCCGGCCTTCGGCGTCGACGAGGTGCACCGTCAGGGACCCGCCTTCGGCGTCGACGTTGACGGTCAGGTCTCCGCCTTCGAGCCGGAGGAGGGGCGTGACGAGTTGGCCTTCCTCGTCGCCGGCCGCGCGCGCCACGTATCGGTCCCGCGGGATCCGGAGGAGGCCGATCTGGCGCTCCTGGAATCGGTTGACCTTGTGGCCGTGGGCGTAGCCGGCGTAGTAGAGATACACCTCGTCGCCCACGGGGGTCTGCTCGTCGATCCAGGCATGGGCGTGGTCCCAGGTTCCCGGCCGCGGGTCGGGGTCGAAGTAATGAGCGGGGTCGCGGGTCCAGGTCACGCCGTCGCGGGTCCAGGCGAGGGCGGTGTAGCCCATTCCGTAGGCATCGGGCGGATCGGGGGGATTGTCGGCCTTGAGGTCGTCGCGCAGGACCTTGACCATGCCGATGACGAGGTCGCCTCGGGTCAGGAACCCGTCCATGGCGTAGAACTGAAGCTCGCCCTCGTCGACGCTGTAATCCGGCAGGAGGATGAAGTGGGGCCGGGACCAGTTCCGCAGGTCCGCGCTGGTGCTCTGGAGGGTGAGGCGGCGACGGCCGGACCACGAGGGGTCGGTGCGCGTGATGGACATGACGGCCGTGTAGTGTTTCCGGAGGGGGTCGTAGAACAGGCCGTTGATATCGTGGTTGTGATAGATCACCGGATCCGCGTCGAGGGCCGTGAAGTCGAACCCGTCGGGCGACGCGGCCGCCTTGAGTCCGCCGTCGTGCCACCAGGCGAGGATGAAGCGCGATTGGGGATCGCTGCACATCGGCCCTTCGTCGACGATGCTGAGGCCGAACTGGATGGGTCCGGGATTGTCGAGCACGCGCGTGGGACGCTCCCATCGGATGCCGTCGTCCGACTCCATGTAGCCGATGCGGGAGGCCATCTCGTCGCGATCTTCGGTGCGGTGGTTATACCAAAGGCGGAACCGTCCCGAGTCCGGATCGCGTCGGACGCTCATGTAGGGCTGGAAGCAGCCGTCCTCTTCGCCGGTGACCACGGGATTGGGCAGGGACGGATCGCGCCGGGGCGATTCCACCACCCGGTCCAGGTTGCGGCTCTCGGCGACGAGGTAGTCGTCGAGGAACAGGTGGGGACCGGGGCCGAGTCGAAGCGGCTCGTCGGGCCGTGCTTCGGGGTAGTGGCCGTACAGCCGTGCCCGGTTCTCCGTCAGGGGCGTGTCTTGCGCCTTCCATTTGGAAGGCGCGTCGGAAGCGTTGAGAAGGAGGAGGAGGGACAGGGGAATCGCCAGGGCCATGGTTTTCTCTCCCGCAATGTTTAGGAGCGGCCGCACCCACCGGACCCCTGATGGTGGCGCAGCGGCGACGCGGCTGTCAACCGGCCGGCAATTTGGTTCCTCGCCGGACAACGAGGCACAATATCCGTCGTCGCGCGACCGCGGGGCGATGCATCGGCATATCCGCAACGTTTTGGGGGAGGGAACATGGATCACCGAGAACGCGTATTGGCGGCCCTGGACCGGAAACCGGTGGATCGGCTGCCGGTCGACATCTGGCACACGGGCGAAGTGTACGATGCCCTGGCGAAGCATTTCGGCGTGTCGGACGAGCTCGAGCTGTACCGGGCGATGGACCTCGACAAGATCGTGTGGCGGGGCATCGGCTACCACGCGCCCGAGGAGAGCGGCGGCGGCCGTGCGGAGAGCAGCCACTACGGCGTGGGGCGGACCCTCTGGGGGGCGGAGCTGCGGGAGGTGAACACCGGGCTGGCCGTGTACCACGAAGTGGCGGCGCCGCCGCTGGCGGGATACGACACCATCGAGAGCCTCGACGACTATCCCTACTGGCCCGATCCGGACCGGTTCGACTACGACGGCCTGGCGGCCGATCTCGAGCGGGCTCATTCCGAATTCGTGACGAACGCGCCCTGGGTGTCCTTCTTCGAGATCTATTGCCAGATGCGGGGCATGGAAAACGCCATGATGGACCTGCTGGTGGACCCCGATTACGTGGACGCGGTGCTCGACCGCATCGAGGCCTGCCAGACGGCCATGATGGAGCGCCTCTACGCGCGGGCGGCCTCCGTCATCGACCTCACCTTCATCAGCGACGACATGGGCGGCCAGGACAACCTGCTGATCTCGACGGAGTCGTGGGACCGCCATTTCCGCGACCGCATGAAACGCTGGTGCGACCTCATACACGGCCACGGAATTCGCGTGTTCTACCACAGCGACGGCGCCTTCGCCGAGCTGATTCCCCGCCTGCTCGACGCGGGCA
>CAYVOE010000082.1:0-3033 GCA_964452795.1 uncultured Nitrospiraceae bacterium | reverse complement strand
CAGCACGTGTGCCCGGGCATGGACCCCGCCGAGTTGAAGCGGAAGTACGGGGCGCGGCTGTCGTTCCACGGCGGCGTGGACAACCAGCACGTGCTGACCCGCGGGACGGTCGACGACGTGCGCCGGGAGACGCGGTACTGCCTCGAAACCCTCGGCGCCGACGGGACCGGCTACGTGTGCGCCTCGTGCCACAACATTCAGCCCGGCACGCCGGTGGAGAACGTCCTCGCCATGGTGGAGACCGTCCGGGAAATGGCCTCGCTCGCCTGAGGCCCCCGGTGCCGCTTCATCCGTCGCAGGCCTGCGACGGATGGGGTTTGGTGAGGTTATGAGCGTTGCTCCTCCCGTTGTAGGACTACGAGTCCTACGTGGGGAGGCTCAGGCCTGCTGAGGGGGCGGGGCCTCCGCCGCGGCGGGACGGACGCGCATCGAATCGAGCCAGTCGTAGCCGATCAGCAGGGCGAGGACGGCGTAGCAGAAGGGCACGAGGTAGAAGGCCTCGGCGAGGCTCCCTGTCCGGTCGCCGATGTATCCCATGAGCCACGTGAAGAAGCCGCAGCCGGGGACGCCCGCACAGGAGAGAAGGATGTAGAGCATGGTGGTTTCGGCCTCGGGAAGGCGGTCGGCGCTGTAGCTCTGGACGCTGGGCCAGAAGGGCGCCGTGGCAAGGCCCGCGACGAAGAGCAGGCCGAAGAAGACCCACAGCCCGGTGAGCACGGGGAAGAGGAGGGTGACGACCGCGCCCACGAGGGCGGAGCCCACGATAAGGTGCCGGAGGTGGTGCTGGTGAACGAGGTAGCCGGCGCCGGTGCGTCCCACGATCATGCCCGCGGCGAAACAGGCCGTGCCCACGCCGCCGGCCCAGGCGCTCCCGCTGAAGTGGAGCTGGATGTAGCTGGCGGACCAGAAGGTCAGGCAGAATTCGCCGCCGCCGGCGACGAACATGGCGGCAAAGAAGAGCCAGAACCGAGGTCGACGAGCAATGTCGAGCGTGTGTCCGCCCACGGTCTTCCACGACAGGGGTTCGGGATGCTCCGGGTATTCGTGACCCTTCCGGGCGGGCAGGAGTAGCATCAGCGTGGGGACGAGGGCCAGCGCGGCCACGCCGCCCACCAGCAGCCGCCACGACACGCCCAAGGAAAGCAGCACGCCGGAGAGGAGCACCGTGAAGAAGACGCCGACGGACCAAAAGGCGTGGGAGAAATTGATGTAGCGCCCGGGCTCCTCGAGGTGCAGATCGGCGACGAAGGGCGTGCCGAGGCCTTCGATGGTGCCCTCGCCGAGACCGGCGAGCATCAGGGCGAAGAGCAGGATGCCGTAGATCGGGGCCACCGCGCACAGGGCCAGGCCCAGGGCCATGAGGAGCACCGATGCGCCCAGGGTGCGGCGTTTGCCCCAGCGGCCCGCGGCGAACCCGCACAGCACCATGGCGGCCACCATAGGCATGGTGCGCCCGAGGTGGAGGGCGCCGCCCGCCGTCATCCCGCCGCTCTCGAGGGTGAATCCGAGGTCGCGCGCCAGGGTCACCAGCGCCACGGGGACCACCACCGACCCCGACGAATAGGCGAGGAAGACGAGGAAGGCGGCGTAGTCGTAGCGCCCGAAGACCATGCCGCGGGGCCGAGCGGGGGTTACCACCGCTTTCGCAGCCAGCGTTCGGCGCGCAAGATGCCGATGATGCTCATGGCGTCTTTGATCTCGCCGCGGTCGACCATGTCGACGCATTCGGCGAAGGGCACCTTGCGGATCTGGAGGACCTCCGTGCCGTCGGGTTCGGCTTCCACCTCCGTCAAGTCTTCCGCGACATAGAAGTAGCCCACTTCCGAGGAATGGCAGTTGGTGAGGTGAACCTCGTTGCCCAGGGGCGTCCAGCGGGCGGCCACGAGGCCGGCCTCCTCGCGCAGCTCGCGCTTCATGGCCTCGAGGGGCGTCTCGCCTTCGTCGGCTCCGCCCTCGATGATCTCCCACGAGTAGGCCTGGAGGGGGTAGCGGTACTGGCCCACGAGGTAGACTTCCAACTCGGGCGTGAGGGCCACCACCCCGGTGGCGACCCGAGTCTCAACGACGCCGTAGATGCCTTCCTGGCCGTCGGGTCGGATGACGCGGTCTTCCCGCACCCGGATCCACGGATTTCGATAGACTTCGCGCGTGCCCAGCACGACCCACGGGTTTTCTTCCGACATGCGCCCCTCGTTTCGCCCTTCCGCAGACCGGTCGTCACACGTCACGAATCGGTCACTTCTTGCGGGCCGTCCGCGCGGCCTTGGTCTTGGACCGGCTGAGGATGGACACGCTCTTGTCTTCGCCCGCGATGCGCTTGCGAAACTCCCGAGGGCTCATGTGTTCGAGCTTCTGGAAGGTGCGGTTGAGCTCCTGGGCCGTGCCGAAACCGGTGGCCTCGGCGATGCGCGCGATCTTCTCCTTGCTCTGGTGAAGCCAGTACTTCGCCCGGATCAGGCGCACGCGCCGCAGGTACTCGAAGGGCGTCGAGCCCGTCTCCTGCTTGAACAGCCGACAAAGGTGCGCTCCGCCCACGCCCGCGGCCTCGGCGATGTCCGCCAGGGTCAGGGGCTCGGAGAAATGCTCTTCCATGAATCGTTTGGCCGCCACGACGCGCACGTGTTCGCCCCGGGACTCGAGGCTCTCGTTGGCCGCCTCGTGAAGGATCACCAGGGCCTGCGCCAGGGCCAGCGACGCGGGCAGGGTGTGGCGCGCGTCGTCGTAAAGCTGGTCGCCCAGGGAGCGGATCAGGTACCGCACCCGCTCGAGCGTCACCGCGTCCGCCTGAAACGCGGGCGGAAGGAAATCGGGCCCGATCATGTCGTACTGGTACTTCACCGACAGGGCCACCAGGGTCGACTTGTCCGTGCCGGCCAGCGAATGCTTCGTGCCGGGCGGAATGAAGAAGAAGGTGTTCGGCTCGATGGGGTAGGGCACGTCGTTGATGATGTAAATGCCTTCCCCCTGGGGGAAATGGTCGAGCTGGAACAGGTTGTCGTGGCTGTGGAGGAAGTTCTGGCGCACCATGTCCCA